>DATEOG010000114.1:0-5183 GCA_035274345.1 Gemmatimonadaceae bacterium | reverse complement strand
GCGCGCCGGCGCGCCGACGAGCTGCTCGCCGCCTTCGACCTCACGGACTCGGCGGCGAAGCTCGCGCGCACCTATTCCGGCGGCATGCGGCGCCGGCTCGACATCGCGGCGAGCCTCGTCGTCACGCCGGAGCTGCTGTTTCTCGATGAGCCCACGACGGGACTCGACCCGCGCAGTCGCAATCAGGTGTGGGACATCGTCCGCACCATCGCCGCGGGCGGCACGACGGTGCTGCTCACGACGCAGTATCTCGAGGAGGCCGACCGGCTCGCCGACCGTCTCGCCGTGATCGACCACGGGCGGCTCATCGCCGAAGGAACGAGTCGCGAGCTCAAGCGCTCGGTGGGGAGCAACACGCTTCACCTGCGACTCGACGACGCCGCGCAGCGCGCCGACGCCGAACGGATCCTGCAGCAGGTCCTGGGCGGAGGAGTGCACGACGGCACGGACGCGCAGTCGCTCAGCGCGCGCGTGAACGGCAACGGCCGCGTGCACGAGGCGCTGTCGGCGCTCGCGTCGGCCGGCGTCGGCGTGGCGGAGCTCACGCTCGGACAGCCCAGCCTCGACGACGTGTTCTTCGCGTTGACGGGGAAGATCAGCGACCACACCGCAGAGCAGGAGGCGACGGCATGAGCATGCTCGCAACGATGCCACGCCCGCGCGCCGCGAGCCCGTGGGCAGCGACGCTCACACTCGGCTGGCGCGCGATGCTCAAGATCAAGCACGTACCCTTCCAGCTGTTCGACGTCACGGCGTTCCCGCTGATGATGACGCTGATGTTCACGTACCTGTTCGGCGGCGCGTTGGCGGGGAGCGTCAAGCAGTACGTCCAGTATCTCATCCCGGGCATCGTCGTGCAGACCATCGTCTTCATCACCGTCTACACGGGGGTCGGGCTCAACGCCGACATCAGCAAGGGGCTGTTCGACCGCTTCCGCTCCGTGCCCATCTGGCAGCCCGCGCCGATCTTCGGGGCGCTGCTCGGCGACGTGTTCCGCTACTCGCTCGCCGCGACGATGGTGATCACACTCGGCCTCATCATCGGCTTCCGGCCGGCAGCGGGATTGGTCGGCGTCGTGCTGGCGGTCGCGTTGATCATCCTCTTCTCGATGTCGCTCTCGTGGATGTGGATCATCGTCGGCATGCTCGTGAAGTCGCCCGAGAGTGTCATGACGTCGAGCTTCCTCCTGCTGTTCCCGCTCACGATGGCGAGCAACATCTTCGTCGATCCGAAGACGATGCCGCGGTTGCTCCAGGTCCTGGTGTCGGTGAATCCCGTGTCGCACCTCGCCAACGCGTCGCGGGGGTTGATGCACGGTAATCTCGACCTGTCGGACGTCGTCTACGTGCTCGTCGCGACCGCGGTGATCACCGCCGTGTTCGCGCCGATCGCCATGCGCATGTATCACCGCGAGCGATAGGGTCGCGCGGCGAATGGAGCCTACGGCGCGCATCCAGTCCCTGATCGACGCCGCCGACGCGGGGAACGCCGGCGCGTCGGAGGAGCTGTTCGCCGCGCTCTACGCCGAGCTGCACCGGCTCGCCGATCGAGAGCTGCGGCGCATGGGGCCGCAGCTCTCGATCGGAACGACCACGCTGCTGCACGAAGCGTATCTCGACCTCGCCGGCCGCGAGGGCGTGCGCTTTCCCGACCGGGCGCGGTTCATGAGCTACGCCGCGCGCGCGATGCGCGGGCTCGTGATCGACTACGTGCGCTGGTCGCGCGCGCAGAAGCGCGGCGGCGGCGCGTACGAGATCACGCTGACGGGCGACGGCGTCCACGCTCCGCCCGCCGCTTCCGGAGGCACGGGGGAGCTGCAACGGCTCTCCGATGCGCTCGACGAGCTGGCCGGCCTCGATCAGGCGCTGGCGCAGCTCGTCGACCTGCACTTCTTCTGCGGCTATACGTTCGGCGAGATCGCCGAGCTGCGCGGCGTCTCCGAGCGCACCGTGCAGCGCGACTGGCGCAAGGCGCGGCTGCTGCTCCACCACACGCTGACGGACGACGCGGAGGCGCGGCCGCCCGCCGAGTGAGTGGCGGCCGCGTCTCGGCTGCTCACTGCACCGTCACCTTGTCCACGCCGCGGACGCGACGGCCGTCGAGGCGGGTGCCGAGCAGCACGAGCTGCGTCGTGGACACGCCAAGATCGCCGTTGTTCGTCATCTGCTTCTTGTCGAACTCGAGCGCGAGGTCCGCGTAGCCGTCGCGGTTTACGTCGCGCAGCGTCGCCGTCGGTTGACCGTTTTTCTTCCGCGTCACCGGCGTGTCGGTGCCGTCCTCGTTGCCCACCGTGACCGTGCGCGCGTCGATCTGCGCCGCGTCGAACCAGCGGGATCCGAGCACGGTGACGCTCACCGTGCCCCCACCGGCCGTCTTGATCGCATTGGTGGCATCGCCGGGCACGGCGTCGATCGCGGCGCGCAGCGCCACCTGCCAGCGCACGATGTTGGAGGCGTATCCGACGACCTCACCCAGATCGTTGATCGAGACGGCGTCCGACCCGTTGGTCGTGCCGGGCAGATCACCGAGGTCGTAAACCGAGCCGTCCATCCACAGGACCGCGTGGGAGACGCCGAATTGGTCGGTGCGGGAGCCGACGATCTGCCCCAGCTGGTTGATGTCGCTGGCGCTGCTGGGCAGGCTGGACGTGCCTAAATCCGTCGCCGTTCCGTTCTGCCACAGAGTGGCGTGGAACACGCCGGGCGTGCCGGTTTCGCTCCTCCCGACGATCTGCCCGAGATCGTTGATGGCGGCGGCATTCCCTGTCGCGCCGCCCAGAGTACCGAGATCGGTCGGTGTGCCGTTCACCCAAAGGGCCGGGCGCGAGCGGCCCGCACCGTCGACGGCGGTTCCAACGATCTGTCCGACCTCGTTGATGTCCTTGGCCCCGCTTGCGTCGCCACCAAGCGTGCCGAGGTCCGTCGCGACGCCGTTGACCCACTGAATGGCGCGCCCCTTGGACGCGGCATCGAGGCCCTCCCCGACGATCTGTCCGAGCTCATTGATGGCGGTCGCTTCGCTGAAGCCTCCAGAGGGGAGACCGCCAAGCACGACCTCGGTGCCGTTCAGCCAGACGACCGCCGTGGACCCACTCGAGCCCACGATCTGTCCGAGATTGTTGATACCCTTGGCCGATGCGGAGCTGCCGGCCCCCGAGAACACGGTCGTGGCGCCGTTCGCCCACAGGAAAGCATTGATGGAGTTGGCGTAGACGGCAGACCCGACGACCTGTCCGAAGTCGTTGATGGCACTGGCGAAGGCCGCGTCGGCGCCCACCGTGCCGAGGTCGGTGATGCCGGTGGTGATCAGCGCGAGTCGCGGCGCGTCCGGCGTCGGACGCTCGAGCGGCGCCGTGGGCGGCGAGCCGTCGTGGCAGGCTGCGACGAGAGCGCAGCAGAGGAGGGAGGGCAGTAGGGTGCGCATGGTGCTCCGGAGCTGAGGGTCAGCGGCGGACGAATGGCCGCTCGTATCCGGATATCGGAGAACACACGCGAAACCCGACACGCGCATCGCGGCATTCGCGCGTGTCGGGTTTCGGTGCGCTATCTCCGGCGCGTCATTTCCAGCGCCACTGGATGCGCAGCCTCGGCGAGTAGACGGACTGGGCGGGGCCCGCGAAGCGAGTGCGATTCTGATAGTTGTCCGGCGGCATGATGCGGTACTGGAAGTACGGCGCCGTCGCGCTCACCCCCTGCTGCACCGACGTCAGTACGCTGGCGACGGCCCACTCGTCGACGCAGCAAATGCTCTTCGCGACCTCGCTCGGCGGCGGCGAGGGAAGCCAGTAGTCCGATGCATCGAGCGACGTGCCGTAGTCCAGCGGCTCGGCGTTGAAGGCCGCGGCGAAGTCCACCACGAACAGCCGGAGGGTCGCTTCGAAGAGGCGCGCATCCGCGGGAAGGAAGTTCTTGAAGCTGCAGAAGCTCCGCTTGCCCGCGCCGTCCTGCTCGTGCTCGTCCGACACGGCCGTCTCGAGATAGTAGCTGTCCGCGAGCACGTAGCCGCTGCTCGAGGCATAGCCGCACAGCGTGTCCTCAGGGCGGATCTCCGAAGTCTGCAGCGGATTCTCGCGCAGGTTCGCCGCCATCACGACGTACGCATCCACGAATCTTGCGTCGCCCGGCACGTCGAAGCCGACCGTGGGGATGATGCGTGTGTCGCCCGCGTAGAACGGCGCGGCGATCAGCTCGTATCGGTAGCAGTCCGACTTGCCGCCGTTGTTGCAGCCCGCGGCGTCGTTGAAGAAGTTGGCCGGCCCGTTGTCCCAATCGGGGCTCGGCAGCGCCCACCCGCCGGTGCCGTCCGACGTGGCGTTGAACGGGAAGAGGAGCACGCCGCTCGTCCCCTGCGGCGGCTTCGGGAAATCCGTCGGCGTCATGAAGTCGACGGAGCTGAACCTGTTGCGGACCTCGAGCTCGAACGCGCAGCGCTTCACGTTCGGGTTCTTCGTGACCTGCACGCAGGGGGAGCTGGTCGTCATGTACGCCTCGACGGCGTCGGCACCAAGCAGTGACAGCGACGGCGCGAGCCTGTCGGACGACGCGAGTGCCGCCGCGCCGGGCGGGCGCACGGTCGCGGTGCCCGCGTCGAGGTCGAGCCGGACGTGGAACGCCTGCGGACGGAGATCGGGCGCGCTGCGCGTGACGGGAGACTCGGGGATCGTGGGCGGCTCGACACCGCACGCCGCGAGGGCGACTGCGGGCAAAGCGAGCAGGACGAAGACGGGACGCATGGCGCTCCGGAGCTGAAGGTCCGCGGCGGACGGATTGCCGCTCGTGTCCGGATATCGAAGAACGCGCGGGAAACCCGACAGGCACCCGGCCATTGTCATTCCGCGCGAGCGAAGCGAGTCGAGGAATCTGAACCTTCTGGAGGTGCAGATCCCTCGACTTCGCGCTGCGCGCTTCGCTCGGGATGACACGAGAAGGGCTGCGCGCTTCGCTCGGGATGACACGAGAAGGGCTGCGTGCTTCGCTCGGGATGACACGAGAAGGGCTGCGCGCTTCGCTCGGGATGACGGGGAGCTAGCGCGCGAGCGTCACGGCGCGAGCGAGTCCGCCAGCGCGCGTGCGGCGAGCGTCCACGCATTGGCGCTCCCGTACCCGTTCGCCAGCGCGACCCCCGCCCGCCGCGCCGGGCGGGCGCACGGTCGCGGTGCCCGCGTCGAGGTCGAGCCGGACGT
>DATEOG010000113.1:0-14353 GCA_035274345.1 Gemmatimonadaceae bacterium | reverse complement strand
TGGTCGACGCGCTGAGCTGCACCGTCGTCTCGCCGCCCCAGATCATGCATCCACGCCACCCGTCGCGCGCACGATCCAGCAGCGAGGTGGCCAGCATGACGCCAGCGCGCGCTGCGTCGCCGGTGAGCACGCTGCCGTGATTCACCACGGCGAGCGACTGCTCCGCCGCTCGGCGCGCGGCTGCCTCCGTCGAGAGGCGATTGCTGCCGATGATGCGCGTGCGTACGTGTGCGAACGCAGGGTGATCGACGCGCGGCGTCTCGGGGATGGTCCGACGCGCCACCGCCGTGAGATGGTCACGCATCGTTGAGGAGATGCGCGAGTACAACCCGCTGCGCTGCAGGATGGCGACGACGTCCTGTACCGTGTTGGGATCAGGGGTGCAGGGGCCCGACGCGATGTCGGCCGGGTCGTCGCTCTCGACGTCGCTGATGATGAGCGCATGCGTGCGTCCCGGGGCCAGCGCCACGGCGAGCCTGCCGGCGCCCCACCGCGCGAAGCGCTTGCGCACGGCGTTCATCTCACGAATGTCCAGCCCTGAGCCGAGCAGCAGCTCATAGAGCTGGACGAGATCGGCCGCCTCGATCCCGCGCAGCGGCGCACCGATCAGGCTCGTGGCGCCGCCGCTGATCAGCACGAGCGCGATGTCGTCGCTGCGCCTTCCCACGGCGAGCTCGCCAATGCGTTCGGCGGCGGCGAGCGACTGCTGCCCCGGAATGGGATGATCGCCGGTGAGCGCGGTGATCGTCGCGATCGGAGTCGGATGCGGCTCGGGCGACACGACGACGCCGGCGGCGACGTGATGTCTCGTGCGCTGCAGCGCTGCCACGGCGGCCGCGGCCATCGGGTGCGCCGCCTTGCCGAAGGCGTACAGCGAGAGGCGCTGGTCGGGACGCGCGTCGAAGTCGCGGAGCGCGTCGGTGGTGATGGGGCCGGGCGCTGCGCCAGCGACGGCGGCGTCGTACAGCTCGACCAGCAGTGCGCGACCGCGCGCCGGAGCAGCAGTTGAATCGTTGAGCACTGCGTCTGGCGCGCGGTCGAACACGAGGGAGCGATCAGTTCGGCGGGAGTGTCTGCTTCACGGCGGCCTCGAGCTCGTCGTACGAGGTCTGCGCGAGCTCGTTGAACGGCGTCATGCGCTTCGCGATGCGGCCGGCTGGATCGATCACGAAGAGGTTGCGGTTGTCCACGGTGCCCCGGATCGAACCGTAGCGGCGCCCGATCACCTGTCCCACGTCGCTGCCGAACAGGACGGGCGTCTGAAGGTCGCGCGCCCACGATGCGAGGGCGGTGTCGACGTCCACGCTCACGGCGATGACGACGACATTGCGGCCACTGTTGAAGAGCTTGGCGTACTGATCACGGTACGCCTCCATTTGAACCGTTCAGCCTTTTGTCCGTGCCCTGTAGAAGAAGGCGAGCACTACCGTTTTGCCGCGGAAGTCCGACAGGTGGACCGAGTCTCTGAGAACGCCGTAGCGCGTGGCTCCGGCGAGCGAGAAATCGGGCGCCATGGATCCGACTTCGGGGGGCGGACTACCGGACGCGGCGGGTTGCTGCGCCTGCGCGGCCGAGGCCGTCAAAAGCAGCATGGCAGCGATCGCGAGGCGCGTTCGAGCCGAAGTGAGCATCTGCGATTCTCCAGGGTTGCCGATACGGCGGCAGTATGGGGAGTCGCCGAGGGTATCGCAATGTGGAGCGAGTCAGCTCGGGGCACCCGCTCGGCTGACCAGAAAAGTGGACGTCCAAATCCCGACCCGGAGACGGATTACGGGCTCGACCTCACCGGAAACCCGCCTAGACGCGCTCGAGCACTGGCGCGGACCCTGCCTTTTCAGGGGCCGAATCACGACCGCAAATGCCAGGAGGCTTCGATGCGCAAACTTGGGATGACACTGTCGGTGGCCGGACTCGCCCTGCTCGGGGCGTGCAGCCGCGGTAACGACGCGCGTTCCGACGACGCGCTGAAGAACGACCTCGCGCTGGCGGCGCAGGCGCAGCCGTACCAGGCGCAGCAGTTCGTGTCCCCGATGGAGGGGCAGTACGGCTCGCCTTACGGGGCCCAGCAGTACAACGCGGCCGCGCGCTCACCGTACTACGCCTCGGCGCCGGTCTACAGCCCGGCCCCGGTGTACCGCGCACCCGCGCGGACGACGACGGCGCGTCGCAGCAGCGGATCGTCGGGGACGTACTATCCGGCGCCGGCGCGTCGTGAGCCGATCCGTCACACGAAGCGCGACGCGGCGATCGGTGCGGCGGCGGGCGCAGTGATCGGCGCGGTGAGCAGCCGCGACAAGGTGAAGGGCGGCCTGATCGGCGCAGCGGCGGGCGGTATCCTGGGCGGGATCATCGGCCACACCGTAGACGTCGAGAAGTGACGCGTCCGCGGGCCCGAGCGGGCCCGCCAACACGAGAGCGATCGACCCTGCCCACGCCGGACTCGGCGTGGGCAGGGTCGTTTTATCACGTCGCCGACGATGCGCCGAACGCTTCGCGGCGCTATCCTCTCGGCCTCATGGAGCATGCTACTCGCCGGGGACGAGGATGAGCGACGCGAATCAGAAAGCGAACGAGGGCGAGCGCAGCGCGGAGCGACGACGACGTCGCACCGTCGCCAACCTGGCGTTCGGCGCCATCAAGGCGCAGCACGCGAAACACCGATCCGTACTCGAGCGGTTCGTCGACCGCCTGAACCAGTACGCGAGCTCGACGCCCTTTCTCGTCGCGCACGCCCTCTGGTTCCTCGTGTGGATCTTCTGGAACACGGGGCTCCTGGGGCTCAAGCCGTTCGATCCGTTTCCGTTCGGGCTGCTGACGATGGTCGTGTCGCTGGAGGCGATCTTTCTGTCGATCTTCGTGCTGATGGCGCAGCAGCGCGAGTCGGCGATCGCGGAGCTGCGCGAGGAGCTGGGCCTCCAGGTGAGTCTCCGCGTCGAGCAGGAGGTGACGAAGACGCTGCAGCTCGTGGCGGGGCTCTACACGCGGATGGGGCATCGCGTGAGCGACGATCCCGAGCTGCACCACATGCTCCAGCCGCTCGACGTGCGCGGGATCGAGAAGGATCTGCTGGAGCAGATCGAGCAGGCGACGGAGGCGAGGCATCACAATCCAATGCTGGATGATACTCGAACGTGAACTGCACCTACGAGTACCCAGTACGACTGACGTAGCACGTACCCGGTATCGGTGGGACGCTACCGGAAATCACATCAGCCGCTCGGTTGACGAAAGCCGAGTCATGCACGAGAAAGCCCGCTCCGACCGAGAGGTCGAGAGCGGGCTCTGTCGTTCCATCGGCGTCGCGATCCCGACGCGAATTCCGGGGACCGACGACCGGTACTGCGTACGCGCTCCGTCAGTCGTACTCGGTACTCACTGGCCGTTCAAACTCACTTCCTCGCCAGACTCCGCAGAACGTACGGCAGAATCCCTCCGTTCTTGTAGTAGTTCAGCTCTTCCGGCGTGTCGATGCGGCAGAGTACGGAGAATGACTTCGTCGAGCCGTCGGGGGCGGTGGTGCGGACGGTGAGCTTCGAGCGTGAGGCGAGGGCATCGCTCAGGCCCTCGACGTCGAACGTCTCGAAGCCGGTGAGGCCGAGTGACTGACGCGTCTCGCCGTTCGTGAACTCCAGCGGGAGCACGCCCATGCCGACGAGATTCGAGCGATGGATGCGCTCGAAGCTCTCGGCGATCACGGCCCGCACGCCGAGTAGCACCGTGCCCTTGGCCGCCCAGTCGCGCGAACTACCAGTCCCATATTCCTTCCCAGCCACGATCACCAGAGGGGTGCCCTTCTTCTGGTGCTCCATCGCCGCGTCGTAGATGAACACGGGCGCCCCGCCCGGCTCCGTCGTTGTCCAGCCGCCCTCCGTTCCGGGCGCCATCTCGTTGCGGAGGCGGATGTTCGCGAAGGTGCCGCGCATCATCACCTCGTGATTCCCGCGCCGCGCACCGTACGAGTTGAAGTCCTTCCGCTGCACGCCGTGCTCGATGAGCCACTTCCCGGCGGGACTCGCCGCCGGAATGTTGCCCGCGGGGGAGATGTGATCGGTGGTGATCGAATCGCCGAGCATTGCGAGCGCCTTCGCGCCGCCGATCGGCTTCACGCCCGGCGGCTGCATCGTCATTCCCTCGAAGTACGGCGGGTTCTTCACGTACGTCGAGTCGCTCTGCCAGGAGTACGTCTCATTGCGAGGGACGTCGAGCCCCTGCCAGTTCGCGTCGCCCTTGAACACGTCGGCGTACTGGCGCATGAAGAACTCCTTCTTCACGCTGCGCAGGATCTCGTCCTGCACGTCGGTGGGAGAGGGCCAGATGTCGCGCAGGAAGACCGGACCGTCGCTGCCGATGCCGATGGGCTCGCGCGTGAGGTCGAGGTCCATGCGTCCCGCGAGCGCGTATGCCACGACGAGCGGCGGTGACGCGAGGTAGTTGTAGCGCGTGAGCGGATTGACTCGCCCCTCGAAGTTGCGGTTGCCCGACAGCACGCTGGCGACGAACAGCTTTCCCTGCTCGATCGCCGCCGCGATCTCGTCGGGAAGGGGACCCGAGTTGCCGATGCACGTCGTGCAGCCGTAGCCGACGAGGTTGAAGCCGAGCTGGTCGAGATACTCCGTCACACCGGCGGCCTGGAAGTAATCCGTGACCACCTTCGAGCCTGGCGCGAGCGAGGTCTTCACCCACGGCTTCACCGTGAGCCCCTTCTTCACCGCGTTGCGGGCCAGCAGGCCGGCGGCCAGCATCACACCCGGGTTCGACGTGTTGGTGCAGCTCGTGATCGCCGCGATGACGACGGCGCCGTGGCGAAGCGTGAACGACTGGCCCTTGTAGTCACACTTCACGCCGCCATGCTCGTGCTGCGGCTGCGCTGCTCCCTCCGCATCGGCCACCATCAGCGCCTGCGAGAGCTCCGGCGACGCACTGACCGCGGTCGCCTTCTTCTCGACGGCGACGCCGGCGAGCGTGCCGGTCTTCTCGAGGTCGATCTTGAGCGCGTCGTGGTACATCTGCTTCGCCAGCTTGAGCGGCACGCGGTCCTGCGGACGGCGCGGACCGGCGAGACTCGGCTCGACCGACGCGAGGTCGAGCTCGAGCGAGTCGGTGAACACCGGATCGGGTGTGTCGTCCGTGCGGAAGAGCCCCTGCGCCCTGGTGTACGCCTCGACGAGCTCGACGTGCGGCTCGCTGCGGCCGGACAGCCGCAGGTACTTGAGCGTCTCGGCGTCGACGGGGAAGAAGCCCATCGTCGCGCCGTACTCGGGGGCCATGTTCGCGATCGTCGCGCGATCTGCGAGGCTCAGGCTACTGAGCCCGTTCCCATAAAACTCGACGAACTTTCCAACGACCTTCTTCTTGCGCAGCATCTCGGTCACCGTGAGCACGAGATCGGTCGCGGTGGCGCCGGGCGGCAGCTTGCCGTAGAGCTTGAAGCCGACGACTTCCGGGATGAGCATCGAGACGGGTTGGCCCAGCATCGCCGCCTCGGCCTCGATACCGCCGACGCCCCAGCCGAGGACGCCGAGGCCGTTGATCATCGTGGTGTGCGAGTCAGTGCCGACGAGAGAGTCGCAATAGGCCTCGCCCGTCTCCTCGTTCACGAACACCGTCTTACCGAGATACTCGAGGTTCACCTGGTGGCAGATGCCGGTGCCGGGCGGGACGACACGGAAGTTCTTGAACGCGTCCTGGCCCCAGCGTAGAAACACGTAGCGCTCGACGTTGCGCTCGAACTCGAGATCGGTGTTGATGAGGAACGCGGCGTCGGTCCCGTACTCGTCGACCTGTACCGAGTGATCGATCACGAGATCGACCGGCTGCAGCGGGTTGATGCGCTGCGGATCGCCGCCGAGCCGCGCGAGAGCATCGCGCATCGCGGCGAGATCGACGACGGCGGGAACGCCGGTGAAGTCCTGCAGCAGCACACGAGCGGTGCGGAAGGCGATCTCCTTCTCGGCCTTCGCGCGCACGTCCCAGTTGGCCATCGTCTCCACGTCCACGCGTTTCACGAACGCGCCATCCTCGTTCCTGAGCAGGTTCTCGAGGAGGATCTTGAGGCTGAAGGGAAGCCGGTCGCTGTTGCCCTTGGACGCTTTGGACAGCGCGTCGAGCCGATAGATCGTGTACGATTTGCTCGCGACGTCGAGCGTCGCGCGGCTGCCGAACGAATCGAGTGAGGTCATTGCGAGTTGTCTCTCGGTGCCGCTGCGGTCCTCGGGCCGGCGGCGGTGGAGAACGGAGCCACTGGCGGCAGTAGCGCGCCAGGCTGACCGGAATCTATATCCGAGAATTGCTGGTGCAGTGCCGATGAGCTTGAACCGCCACGGAGAGTACCGGGTATTCGAGTAGCCCGTACCGAGTACGCGCTGGACGCTCCCGGAATTCGGGTCGGCCAGACGGCAATGAAGGACTCTCAGGGTCGCGATCCCGAGGGAGTTTCCGGGAGCCTATGACTGATACCGCCTACTGGGTACTCAAGTACTCGGTACTGCTGTGGCGGTTACATTCAGCGGATGCCTTTCCCGGCCAACGACCCCGTAGAGATCGCGACCTGGCTCATGTCCACCGACTCGACGAGTGGGCACGAGGGCGCGCTGATGACGGCGTTCGCCGGCGCGCTCGCCGAGCGCGGATGGCAGGTCACCCGGATCCCGGTGACCGACGGCCGCGTCGACGTGCTCGCGACGTCGGGCGAGGGGCCTTACGTCACGCTCTCGACGCACCTCGACACGGTGCCGCCCTACATCCCGCCAAGCCGCGACGAGACGCAGCTCCGTGGCCGCGGCTCGTGCGACGCGAAGGGGATCGCCGCGGCGATGCTCTGTGCCGCAGAGCGGCTGCGCGCCCGAGGACGTTCGGTGGCGATGCTGTTCGTCGTCGGCGAAGAGACGACGCACGACGGCGCACACACGGCCAATGCGTGGGCGCATGCCAAAGCGTTCCCCAGCCTTGCCCTCGTGAACGGCGAGCCGACGGAGAACAAGCTCGCGCTGGGAACGAAGGGCGCGATGCGTGTGATCCTGCGAATGGACGGCAAGGCGGCGCACTCGGCCTATCCGCACCTCGGGCGCTCGGCCACGCGTGCGCTCGTGCACCTGCTCGCGGAGCTCGACTCGGTGGAGCTGCCGCGTGACGAGCTGCTCGGCGAGACGACGGTGAACATCGGCAGCCTTGCGGGCGGAGTGGCGGACAACGTCGTCGCGCCGAGCGCCGAGGCGCGATTGATGGCTCGCATCGTCGGGCCGTCAGACGAAGTGTGGACCCGGCTGGAGCGATGGGTGGCGGGTCGCGCCACGCTCGAGCGCAGCGTGGAGATCCCCGCCATGCGGCTCGGCACGCTGGAGGGCATGCCGACGACGGTGGTCGCATACGCGACGGACATTCCAGCGTTGCCCGCGTGGGGACAACCGTTCCTGTTCGGGCCGGGCACGATCCACGTGGCGCACCACGACGCCGAACATGTCGCGATCGCCGATCTCCATGCAGCCGCGCTGGCGTACGAGCGCATCGTGGATTCTCTCCTGAGCCGATAGTCGGCCTCCGCTCGGCCTTGTTCCTTTCTCGTCCATGTGGATCGTCCTCGCGCTGATCGCGGCCGTCGCCTCGGCCGGAACCAGCCTGCTGCTCAAGCGAGCGGTCGGGCTGGGGGGTGTCGTGCTCTCGACGGTGTCGTTTCGCGCCGTCGGTGGCGTGCTGCTCGTGGCGGCGACGATGATGTCAGGGCCATGGCCCGCGACGACGCCGACGTTCTGGCGGGCGCTCGCCATCGTCATCCCGAACGAGATCGGCGGAATGCTCTGTCTCTCCGCGGCGCTGCGGCTGGGCGACGTGTCGGCCGTGCAGCCGATCATGGGATTCATCCCGCTACTGACGATGGCCGGCGGCGTGTTCCTCCTTCACGAGGAGCCGAGCGTGCTCGCGATGATCGGCATCCTGCTCGTGGTGCTGGGTCTCTACTTCGTCGGCCTGCGAAAGGGTGGCTCGGCCATGGAGCCCATCCGTGCCTTCGCGACGTCGCGCGCGAGCTGGATCGCGCTGCTGGCGACGCTCTTCTGGACGGTGACGTCGCTGACGCACAAGATCGGGATCGCCGAGGTCGGCGCGATGCCATGGGCCACCGCGATGACGTTGGGCTCGGCGGTGGCGCTCTCCCTCGCTCTCCCGTTCATCGCCAGAACGAAGGGCGGGCTCGGTCGGCCGCTCGAGACGACGCCGTGGCTGCGACTGATCGTGCTCTGCGGCGTGTGCTTCGCCGTGCAGCAGTTCGGGCTGCACAACGCACTCCGGCTCTCGCAGGCAGGCT
The DNA here is from genome assembly GCA_035274345.1 of Gemmatimonadaceae bacterium. Lineage (GTDB taxonomy): Bacteria > Gemmatimonadota > Gemmatimonadetes > Gemmatimonadales > Gemmatimonadaceae > AG11. The sequence continues at coordinate 6,054 of DATEOG010000113.1, read as the reverse complement.
ACGTGATGGCGGTGGTGTCGTCGAGCATCCTGCTGGCCACCACGGTCGGTGTGCTCGTGTTTCGCGAGCAGGGTGGCTCACACCGAATCACGGGAGGGCTGCTGGTGAGCAGCGGAGTGGCGATGATCGCGGTGTTTGGGTAGGGCGCGGTCCGCAGTCCGCAGTCCGCAGTCCGCAGTCCGCAGTCCGCAGTCCGCAGTCCGCAGTCCCCCGGACCTCCGATCTACGCCGCCGAGCTTTCTTCGTCGTCGCTCTCGACCGGGGTCAGGTCCCCACCGCCGCTCGGGGTCGGGTCGCGCAGGGTGTGTACGTCCACGCTCGTCGAGCGACGGTCGATGTTCACCGCCGTGATCGCTGCCGTCGGGCATTCATGCACGAAGCCGCCGTCGGCGGGCGACCAATCGACGATGTGCGTGCGCGCGAACGCCTTGCCGGAACCGTCCATCCCCATCACGGCGGGGGAGAGCGAGACGCAGGTGCCGCAGCCGGTGCACAGCTCCCGGTTCACGTCGATCTGCACCCGCCGCCGCGGATAGACGCAGTTGGGGTGATCCCAGTAGGAATCGACGCGCTCGAGCGCACGCGTCGCCGAACGATAGCCTTCGGCGATGTTGGCGGCCGTGTCGGTGAAGCTGAGCCAGGCAGCGTCGTCCACACGCGGCCGGATCAACACCATGGGCGGGCCGTGCCAGTGCTCGAGCGGGAACTGCTGGAGGGCGTGCATCATCATCGTCGCGGCGCGCATGTAGATGCCGGCGAAGCCGGACGACTCCGCGTCGCGGCGCGACTGGTCCGAGCTGCCGACGTCGACCGCGATGACGAGGTCGGCGAAGTGCGATGCGACCGACACGGGCAGGTTGTCCACCACGCCGCCGTCGATGCAGGTGCGATCGCCGACGCGGCCGGGCGGGAAGAAGCCCGGCAGCGCGCACGACGCGTACACGGCGTCGCGCACCGGGAAATCCTCGAGGCCGGGCAGCCCCCACACGACGCGCGCGCCGCGGTGCAGATCGACGGTGTTGACGAGCAGCCGCTTCGGCAGCGCCGCGAAGGTCACGTCGGGGATCGCGCCCGAGCACAGCTCGCGCAGCGGCTCCTCGAGGTAGATCGACGGCGAGCGCATGCGCTCGAGCAGCATGCCGAAGTGGTTGAGCCGGAAGAGGTCGCGCTTGCGAAGGGCCTCGGCGCGAGTCTGGAGATGGTCAATGGTGGCGCCTCCGAGGTACGCGGCGGCGATCATCGCGCCGATGCTCGTACCGGCGTAGACGTCGGGGACGATCCCGCGCTCCTCGAGCGCGCGAAGCACACCGATGTGCGCGAAACCCTTCAGCCCACCGCCGCCCAGCACGAGCGCGATGCGTCTTCCCACGGATGTCTCCGGCGGCATTGAGGAGGATGGGCGCAGCATGCAGATACTACCCCGGAAGTCAAATGTCGTGCCCGCCTGAGGACGTCGAGGACACGGGCATGAACAGGGACCCCGCAATCACGAGGGGCGAGCACCGGAACGGTGCCCGCCCCTCGGAATCCGACGATCGAGCGCTATTGGAGGTACTCGTACAGGCCGTACAGCCCGACCAGCGCGCCGCCGACGGCGATCACCGTTCCGGCGTCGTCTCCGATGATGAGGCCGGCCAGCAGGGCGGCGCCCCCCACGACCATCAGGGCGATGGGCTGGCCGAGTCCGGCGCGACGCTGCGCGGTCGCGTTGACGGTCAGCTCCTGCGATCTCGGCTCACTCGCGGCGACGCGGGCCGCGTCGAGGGTCGGTCCGATGCGCGTCGTGTCGGCGGCGGGAGCAACGTCGCGGGCCCGGGAGGGGACGGCGACGTCCGCCCGCGGAGCGAGCGGCGAAAGCGCCTGTTGTGCCTGAGCGGTCCCCGCCGAGAGGCAGAGAGCGAGGCCGGCAAGTGCGGCGCGGAGAGCGAAGGGGGAACGTACGTGCATTTGGGTTCCGGGTGCGGGTCGTGCGCGCCTGGTCGCGCGCTCTGAGATGGTGGCGCCTCGTGGGTGCGAGGTCTAGTCTTCGACGCCGCCCCCCGCTGCGAACTTCGGGCCGTCACCCAGGACTCACGCGAACCATGCCCTTGGCCCACGGAATCCGGCGTGCCGCCGCCGCCGCGCTGCTGCTGTTTCCTGCGACTGTTGGCGCCCAATCGAAGTCACAGATCACCGCTGCGGAGATCGACGCCCACCTGCGATTCCTCGCGTCGGATCTGCTCGAGGGTCGCGCTCCGGGCACGCGCGGCGGGCGTCTCGCGGCGGAATACATCGCGTCGCAGCTTCGGGCAGCGGGCGTCGAGCCCGGCGTGAACGGCTCGTACTTCCAGCCGGTGCCGATCGACGTGTTGACCTCCCAGCCCGGCTCCGCGCGAGCGACCGCCTCCGGCAAGGCGACGGCCACGCTCAAGCCGAGCGAGGACTTCGTTCTCTCCGCGGGTAGCGCGACGCCGCAGTCCGCGGCGCGCGGCGAGCTCGTGTTCGTCGGCTACGGCGCCACGGCGCCGGAGTACAAGTGGGACGACTTCAAGGGAGCGGATCTCAAGGGAAAGATTCTTCTCATTCTCGTCAACGATCCGCCCGCGACGACGTCGGAGCCTGCGCTCTTCGGCGGGAACGCGATGACGTACTACGGCCGGTGGACGTACAAGTACGAGGAAGCAGAGCGTCGCGGCGCTGCCGGCGCGCTCATCGTGCACCGCACGGATCAGGCGGGCTATCCGTTCCAGGTGCTCGTCGGCTCGAACTCCACGGGCCTGCGCCTTCTGCCACGCGATCCCAGGCTGCCGCCTCCGCTCGGCGTGCGAGGGTGGCTCACCGACAGTGCGGCGACCGCGTTGCTTCGCCAGGCGGGGCTGGACCTGGCGGCGCTTCGCACCCAGGCAGCGACCCGTGAGTTCCGCCCCGTCGCTACCGGGATCACGATGGATCTGGCGCTCGCGAGTACGGTATCGCGAGTGACGTCGGAAAACGTCGTCGGCGTGCTGCGCGGCCGCGATCCGAGATTGAACAAGGAGTACGTCGCGCTGTCGGCGCACTGGGATCACCTCGGTGTCGGCACGCCGGTGAACGGGGACTCGATCTACAACGGCGCGTTCGACAACGCGTCGGGGGTTGCGACCATCCTCGCCATCGCGCGCAGTGCGGCCGCGACGCAGCCACGTCCGAAGCGCTCACTTCTGTTCCTCTTCGTGACGGCCGAGGAGTCGGGCCTGCTCGGATCGGCGTATTTCGCGCAGAGCCCGACGGTGCCGCTGTCGCAGATCGCGGCGAACCTGAACGTCGACGAAACCAACTTCGTCGGACCGTCGCGCGACGTCGTGCTGCTCGGGCTCGAGAAGAGCTCGCTGGGCGCGTCGCTCGCCGCGATGCTGCGACCCGACGGAATCCGGGTCATGCCGAAGGATCATCCCGAGCGCGGCCACTTCTATCGCTCCGACCACTTCTCGCTGGCGAAGGCAGGCGTGCCCGCCGTGTCGATCGAGTCCGGGACGAACTTCGTCGGCAAACCGAAGGGCTGGGGCGAGCAGTGGTGGGAGGACTACAACGACAAGCGTTACCACCAGCCGTCGGACGAGTACCGGCCGGATTTCAACCTGAGCGGTTCGGTGCAGCTCGGCGAGATCGTGCTTCGGTTCGCGCGACTTGTCGCGGACGCGGCGTCGATGCCGACGTGGAACGCCGACGCCGAGTTCAGACGCACCGCGCCGCCGCAGCCGTGAGCGAGCGCGGCGCCGCGCAGATGGAGGGCGAGCGCGGCCTCGTGCGCGTGATCGGCGGATGGGGGCTCACAGCGGGGATCGTGAACGTGACCGTGGGCGGCGGAATCTTCCGTCTTCCCGCCGGCGTGGCGGCCGAGGTGGGTGCAGCGGCGCCACTGGCGTATCTCGCGTGCACGGTCGCGATGGGGCTCATCGTCCTGTGCTTCGCCGACGCAGGAAGCCGCGTGTCGATGACCGGCGGTCCGTACGCCTACGTCGAGACCGCGTTCGGCCCGTTCGTCGGGTTCGTGTCGGGTGTGCTGCTCTGGGTCGGCATCACGCTCGCGATGTCGGCCGTGTCGAGCTTCTTCGCCGATTCGCTCGTGGCGCTCGTGCCGGCGCTCGGCTCGAAAGGGCGGGCGATCGCGATCACCCTGGTGCTCGTCACGCTGTGCGCGGGGAACGTGCGTGGCGTAGCCGGCGTCACACGATTCAACGCGATCGCGACGATCGCCAAGCTGCTCCCGCTCGCGCTGCTCGTGATCGCCGGGCTGGCGACGATGCGCTGGTCGAATCTCGCCTGGACGACTCCTCCGAGTGGCGCGGCGGTCTCGCGCGCCTCTGCGCTGCTCGTGTTCGCGTTCCTGGGTGTGGAGAGCGCGCTCGTGCCGAGCGGTGAGGTGAGGGACCCGGCGCGCACGGTTCCACGCGCCATCTTCACCGCGATGGCGATCGTCGCGCTCCTCTACGTCTCCATCCAGTTGGTGGCGCAAGGTCTGCTCGGCGCCGCTCTCCCCGGCAACCCGACGCCGCTGGCGTCGGCGGCGAGCGTGGTGCTCGGTCCGACGGGACGCACGCTGATCCTCGTGGGCTCCACGATCTCGATGTTCGGCTACGTGAGCGGGATGACGCTCGCCGTGCCGCGGATGCTGTTCGCGTTTGGCCGCGACGGCTTCCTCCCGGGAGCGCTCGCGAGCGTGCACACGCGCTGGCGAACGCCGCACGTCGCGATCGTCGTGCAGACGACGATCGTGCTCGGGCTCGCGCTCTTCGCGCGCTTCGAGCAGCTCGCGGTGGCGGCCAACATCAGCGCGCTGCTGGTGTATGCCGCCTGCTGCCTCGCGGCCGCCGAGCTGCGACGGCGGGATGTGCGCAGCGGCGGGATGCCGTTCCGCGTGCCTGCGGGCGCCGTCGTGCCGTGGCTCGCGCTCACCGTGATCGCATGGATCCTCTGGGGGATGCGCGCCGAGGAGTGGCGGGCGGCGGCGCTGGTCGTGGCCGCGGCGGTCGTGATATACCTCGCCTCCGCGCGGACGCGCCGCGCACGGGTCGTGTCCACCGCGTGAGCCGATGAGCGATCCGCTGCTCCGCTTCCGCGACCGATTCCCCATTCTCGAGACGTCGACGTACCTCGTCAGCAACTCGCTCGGCGCGATGCCTCGCTCGGTCGCCGACCGCCTCGCGGAGTACGCGCGCGAGTGGGGAACGCGCGGGGTGCGTGCCTGGGCTGAGCGGTGGTGGGAGATGCCCGTTGCGGTGGGAGACGAGATCGCACCGCTGATCGGAGCCGCGCCCGGAGAAGTGGCGATGGTGCCCAACGTCTCGATGGCGCAGGCGCAGGTGCTGTCGGCGCTCGACTACTCCGGCTCGCGCGACACGATCGTGATGACGGCGCTCGACTTTCCCTCGGTGCGCTACGTGTACGACGCGCTCGCGACGAGGCTCGGCGCGCGCATCGTCGTCGTGCCGAGCGACGACGGACTGGGCGTGAGCGAGGACCGGCTGCTCGAGGCGATCGACGAGCGCACTCGGCTCGTGGCGATCTCGCACGTGCTGTTCCGCTCGGCGTACGTGATGGATGCGGCGCGCATCGCGGCGCACGCGCACGCGATGGGCGCGCTCGTCTCGCTCGACGCGTACCACTCCGTGGGCGTGATGCCGGTGGACGTACGCGCCCTCGACGTCGACTTCCTGACGGGGGGCGTGCTGAAGTGGCTGTGCGGCGGGCCGGGCGGGTGCTTCCTCTGGGTGCGACCGGCGGTGAGCGCGGCGGTCGCGCCGGCGATCACGGGTTGGCAGGCGCACCGGCATCCGTTCGCCTTCGAGCCGGAGATGGACTACGCCGACGCGGCGTGGCGATGGCTCGGCGGAACGCCGGTGATTCCCGCGCTGTTCGCCGCCACGGAAGGTCCGCGCATCCTGCGCGAAGCGGGGATCGAGGCCGTGCGGGCGAAGAGCGTGCGGCAGACGGAGCGGTTGATCGCCCTCGCCGACTCGCGCGGCTACGCGGTCGCCGCGCCGCGCGATGCTGAGCGGCGCGGCGGCACGGTCGCGTTCGATGTCCCGCACGCAC
>DATEOG010000112.1:0-5716 GCA_035274345.1 Gemmatimonadaceae bacterium | reverse complement strand
CAGGCGAGGATCGCCTCGGCGACGATCTCCGGTGCGTACACTGGCGGCGCGTGCTTCGGCTCGACGCCGAGGTAGTTCATCGCGTGCTCCGGATACGGCGTGTCGATCGCCGCGGGCTGGATCAGCGTCACCGAGATCGGCGCGCCTTCCTTGTGCAGCTCCATGCGCAGCGTGTCGGTGAATCCCTTCACCGCGGCCTTGCTCGCGGCGTAGTGCCCCTGAAGCGGAATCGCCGTCTCCGACAGCTCGCTGCCGACGTTGATCAGCGCGCCGCCGTGCAGCTTGAGGTGGGGCAAGGCTGCCAGCGAGCCATGGACTACACCCCAATAATTCGTCTCGAACAGCCGGTGCGCGTCGTCCAGCGGCACCTCTTCGATCTTCCCGTAGATCGAGACACCGGCGTTGTTCACCCACGTGTCGATCCGGTCGTAGGCCACGATCGCCTGCTCGGCGAGCGACTCCATCGAGAGCTGATCCCCGACGTCACAGGCGACCGGCGTCGCCTGTCCTCCCTCGGCGATGATCTGGTCGGCGGCCTTCTTTATGTCGGCCTCGTCGCGCGAGGCGAGCACGACACGTGCTCCGCGATGAGCGGCCTCCAGTGCGGTAGCGAGCCCGATCCCGCTGGACGCGCCCGTGATGACGATGACCTGATCCTTGATCGGCTTGAGCCTGATGGCCATGCTTCCCCTCTCCTGCGGCTGATGACGGTTGATGCCGGATTTGCGTCGTGGTGCGGGATGCATCTCCCGCGCCCCGCCGCCCGTGCAGCAGAGCGCGTCTCGCTCGCGTAGAGATCGTCAGGGCGCGTCTCATTGGCGTCCTCAACGACGAACAACGGAACGCGGAAAACACCGGATTGGGCGGAAAAACGCGGATCGGCTCCTGAGATGACAAAAGTGCAGATCCCTCGCTACGCTCGGGATGACAGACGCGCGTCATCCCGAGCGAGCGTAGCGAGTCGAGGGATCTGCACCCTCGCAGAGTCCTCTCCTTCCCGACATCAAATTCCCTGAGGGCCGGCAGAGAGATCTCTCGACCCAGTACGGCGCAGATCCGGCCGTTTCCGTGAGATCGCAGTCCAAGATCCGCGTTCCGTAGTTCCACCTGCGCACTGCGTCCGACTCGCATCTCGTGACTGAGCTCATCTGCATGATTCTCCGCCGCACTCCAGCCATTCTCGCTGCACTGACGATCGCGCTCGCCGCCCCTGCTCGTGCGCAGAGTGCTCCGTCCTTTCCCACCGACGATCCGGTTCTTCGTCGTATCTGGGCGGTCGGGATGGACAGCTCGCACGTCGAGCAGCTGGCCGCCACGCTCCTCGACTCCATCGGACCGCGGCTCACCGGCACGGCGATCCAGCGCAATGCGCAGAACTGGGTGGTGTCGATGTACAAGCGTTGGGGGATCGAGGCGAAGAACGAGAAGTACGGCACGTGGCGAGGGTGGCGTCGCGGCACGTCGCACGTCGATCTCGTCTCCCCTCGCGTCCGCACTCTCGAGGCGACGATGCTCGGGTTCAGCCCGGGCACCGGCGGCAGACCCCTCACCGTCGGCACGATCGTGCTTCCGCACTTCGGCGACAGCACTGGGTTCGTACGCTGGCTTCCGCAGGCGCGCGGGAAGCTCGTCCTCGTGTCGGCGCCGCCGGCCACCTGCCGTCCCACGGCCGACTGGCAGCAGTTCGGCACGCCGGCATCACGCGCGCGCATTGGCGCCATTAGCGCCGAGCGTACTCGCGAGTGGGCGAACCCGAACGTGCGCGGCACCGGCTACTCGATGGCGCTCGGCGGCGGCAAGCTCGGCATGCGTCTCGAGAAGGCGGGGGCTGCCGGCATCCTCACGACGCGCCCCAAGGACGCGTACGGGACGCGCGAGATCTTCGAGACGTACAACACGCGCACGCCCGCCATCTCGCTCAGCTGCGAGGACTACGGCCTCGTTTACCGTCTCACCGAGCGCGGCGTGAAGACGCGGCTTCGGCTCGATCTCGACGCGCACCTGCTCGGCGAGCAACCGGTGTTCAACACCATCGCCACGATCCCGGGCGTCGAGAAGCCCGACGAGTACGTGATGCTCTCGGCGCACTTCGACTCGTGGGACGGATCGTCCGGCGCGACCGACAACGGCACCGGCACCGTCATGATGATGGAAGTCATGCGCATCCTGAAGCAGGTGTATCCGCGGCCGAAGCGCACCATCCGCGTCGGCCACTGGACGGCAGAGGAGTTCGGGCTCGTCGGATCGAAAGCGTATCGCGAGGATCATCCGGAGGTCGTCGAGGGGACACAGGCGCTGTTCAACCACGACAACGGCACCGGTCGCATCGAGAACTTCGGTGCGCTCGGCTTCCCGAGTGGCGCCGAGCACGGGCGCGCCTGGCTCGAGAAGCTTCCCGATGTGCTGCGCGCCGGGATCACCTTCAGCGGCATCGGAGCGCCGGGCCTCGGCGGCTCCGACGACTTCTCCTTCTACTGCGCCGGCATCCCCGCCTTCACGCTCGGCGGCGTACGCTGGAACTACAGCAACTACACATGGCACACCGACCGCGACACCTACGACAAGGTCGTGTTCGACGACGTGCGGTCGAACGCGACGCTCGTCGCGATGCTGACGTACCTCGCGAGCGAGGATCCGGTGCGGATCTCTCGCGCCCGCATCGACATGGCGGCGCGCGCGGACTCGATCCTGGCAGCGCGCGCGGCGACCGCGCCGGCCAGCGCGCCGGCGATCGGTACACCCATCATACCGCCTCCGATCAGGACGTGGCCGAGCTGTGGCCTCCCTGCGCCGCGCACGACGCGGCCGCGCCTGTGAGCACGTTCCTGCATTCGCGAGCGAGCACGTCGCGCATCGTGACGGCGCTCGTCGCGTTGGCCGTCGTGCTCGCGCCCCCGCCGCCGGTGCGCGCGCAAGCCACGCCGTCCACGCGACCGGCGGTGCGCACGCAACGCGTCGCCGCACAGCCACCAGCGTGGCCGATGGTCACCGCCGAAACGCGCCCGTGGACGCGCTGGTGGTGGCAGGGCAGCGCCGTGAATCCCGCCGACCTCACGAGGAACCTCGAGGCCTTCAAGCGCGTCGGGCTCGGTGGCGTCGAGATCACGCCCATCTACGGAGTGCGCGGCGCTGAGCAGGAGTTCATCCCGTATCTGTCGCCGGCATGGGTGTCGATGCTCGAGCACACGCTCGCGCAGTCGACGCGTCTCGGCCTCGGCGTGGACATGGCCACCGGCACCGGCTGGCCGTTCGGCGGGCCGACCGTCGGCGACGCGGACGCGGCGAAGTACGTCGCGTGGAAGCGCATGACCATCAAGGGTGGCGAGCGGCGGCGGGACACCATCTCGTTCATGCAGCAGCCGCTCGTGCGCGCCGTGACCGGCCGCGTCGAAGTGTCCGCGCTGAAGGATCCCATCGCGGCCACTCCAAACCTCGGGGCGCTGGCGATCGATCAGGCGCGCTTCCCGAAGCCCCTGCCGCTCGTCGCGGTCGTCGCGTACTCGAAGAACGGCGGCGTCGAAGACGTCACCTCACGCGTGTCACCAACGGGCGTCGTCGACTTGACCGCGTTCAACGGCGAGTGGACGCTCTACGCCATCTTCCAGGGCTGGCACGGCAAGCAGGTCGAGCGTGCCGCTCCGGGCGGCGAAGGGAATGTGATCGACCACTTCGCGCGCCAGGCGATCACCGACTACCTGCGCCGGTTCGACCGCGCCTTCGCCGGCCGCAACGTGCGCGTGCGCAGCTTCTTCAACGACTCGTACGAGGTGGACGACGCGAGCGGCCAGGGCGACTGGACGACGCGGATGTTCGACGAGTTTCAGGCACGCCGCGGGTACGACCTGCGCGATCATCTGCCCGCACTCCTCGAGGGCGGCACGTCCGACACCGCGCGGCGCGTGCTGTCCGACTATCGCCAGACCGTCTCCGACCTCGTGCTCGACGGCTTCACCAAGCCGTGGGCCGACTGGGCGCACGTACGTGGCAGCATCGTGCGCAACCAGGCGCACGGCTCGCCGTCGAACATCCTCGATCTCTACGCCGCGTCCGACATCCCCGAGACCGAGGGCACCGAGCAGACGCGCCTCAAGTTCGCGACGTCGGCGGCACACGTCGCCGGCAAGCGTCTCGCGTCGGCCGAAGCGGCGACGTGGCTCACCGAGCACTTCGTCACCAAGCTCTCCGACGTACGCGCCGCGCTCGACAATTTCTTTCTCGCCGGCGTCAACCACGTCGTCTACCACGGCAGCGCCTACTCGCCCGCGAGTGAGCCGTGGCCCGGCCGGCTGTTCTACGCCGCCGTCGAGTTCAATCCGCAGAACTCCTGGTGGCGCGACTTCGCGGAGCTCAACGCGTACGCCACGCGCGTGCAGTCGTTCATGCAGTCGGGGCAGCCCGACAACGACGTGCTGCTCTACTTCCCCATCTTCGACCGGTTCGCCGAGCGCGCCCGCGTGCGCGGCCGCGAGTCGACGTCGGGCGGGTTTTCCATGCCCGGCGCGGCACCGGCGGGAGGGTTCACGTCGCAGGGCTTCAGCTCGCAGGGCACGAGCCCGATGCTGCTCGATCACTTCGACGCGATCCCCGCGTGGGACAGCTCGGCGTTTCGATCTGCTGCCGAGCAGATGCTAACACGCGGGTACATGTACGACTACGTGAGCGACCGCCAGCTCGCCGGCGCGCGCGTCGAGGTGAATGCGCTGGTGACCTCGGGAAACGCGCGGTACAAGACCGTGCTCGTACCGGCATCGAAGTTCATCCCGATCGAGACGATGGAGCAGCTCGTGCGGCTCGCCGAGGGCGGCGCGACCGTCGCGTTCTACCGCGGGCTGCCGGAAGACGTCGCGGGGTTGAACGATCTCGAGGCGAGGCGGGCACGGCTCGCGGCGATCAAATCCACGACGCTGCGGCTGCCGTCGAGCACACGCGACGTGCAGCGCATCAGCGTCGGACGCGGCTTCGTGCTGGTGAGCAGCAACCTCGACGAGTTGCTCGACGCGGCGGGCGCTCGACGTGAACCCGCTGTCGATCTAGGCCTGAAGCTCATCCGTCGCCGCGAGCGCGACGGCGCGACGTATTTCATCGTCAATGCGAGCGGCAAGAGCATGGACGGCTGGGTGCCTCTCACCACCACCGCGCGCTCAGCCGCCGTCTACGCGGCGATGCACGGCACGAGCGGCGTCGGGGGCGTGCGACGGGCGGGGAACGGCTGGGTCGAGGTGTACCTCCAGTTCCCCGCGCACGCATCACGCATCGTGCGAACGTACGACACGAGGGATCTGCAAGGTGCGGCGTGGCCGTACATGGAGGTAGCGGGCCCACCTGTGCAGGTGCACGGAAGCTGGTCCCTCGAGTTCCTTTCCGGCGGACCGACATTGCCCGGGAAGTTCGCCGAGCTGACGCTCGGTTCGTGGACCGCGCTCCCGGGTGAGGCGGTGAAGAATTTCTCGGGGACGGCCCGCTACAGGATGGAGATGCCACGTCCCGAGGTGCGGTACGAGGGAACGTCATCGTGGCGATTCGATTTCGGCACCGTGCACGAGAGCGCTCGCATCATCCTCAACGGCAAGGAGCTTGGCACTTTCTTCGGGCCGTGGTTTCGTGTCGACGTGCCTGACGCCGCGTTGCTCAAGAACAACGTGGTCGAGGTCGAAGTGACCAACCTCATGGCGAACCGCATCGCCGATCTCGATCGGCGCGGCGTGGCGTGGAAGAA
>DATEOG010000111.1:0-8139 GCA_035274345.1 Gemmatimonadaceae bacterium | reverse complement strand
TCGCGCCGGTCACCGCGCGGCCATTCACGTCGAACGCGACGCGGAACGGCCGATCGCTCGAGCCGAAGCGCACGCTATCGAGTGCCAGGAGATTCTCGGCCGGCCGTGCATCGACGAGGATCTGCATTGCCGACTGCGCCGGATCGCCCGCGAGCGCGATCATGTTGTTCTCGGATGCTTCGTAATACCCCGCGTACTCGGCGAGACGACTCGGGTCGATGCGTGCCGCGACCGTCGCGGCCGGGGGCTGCATCGGTGGCAGGCCGGAGAAGCCCCACAGGCGTGAAGCGTAGCCCTGAATGCGCGCCTTCATCGGCGAGTTATCGTTCGCGTTGATCATCACGACGAAACCTTCGCCGCTCTCGGCGCCGGCCATGAGGAGTGCGTCGAAGCCCTCGTCGCGGCCTCCATGCGTGAAGCGCAGCGCCTTCCCGGTGCCCAGGACGCCGATCCCGAGTGCGTAGCCATCCTTCTGTTCGGTGACGTACTGGCGCGCCATCGCCTGCGACACCACGCCGTGGCCGCGTCCGGCCAGCGTCTGCTGGATCTCGATCGCGAACTTTGCGAGGTCGGTCGGCGTGGTCCACAGTCCCGCGGCGGCCATCTCCGGGTAGAGATGCCACTTCCCGCGCACCGGCGAGCCGTCTGCATAGAAGCCGGTGGCGGTGAGCGCCGCGCGTGCGCTCGGGAGCGGCTGCTCGAACGAGCTGCTCGTCATTCCGATGGGATCGAGCACCGTGGTCTGCATGTAGCGCGCGAACGGCTGGCGAGTCACGTCGGCGATGAGCTGCTGCGCGACGGTGAAGCCGCCGCCGGAGTATCTCCAGATCGCGCCTGGTGTGGTGTCCACGCGAATCGCCGCGGTGTTCGTCGGAGGCGTACCATCGAGCACCTGCACCAGCGACGGCATCGGCGCCGAGACGTCGTAGCCGGGGAAGCCGTGCACCGTGAGCCCCGCCGTATGCGAGAGTAGTCGGCGGAGCGTCACCTTCTCCGTCGTCGTGAACTTGTTCTCCGGAACCTTCCAGCTCGTGAGCTGCGCGTTGACGTCGGTGTCGAGAGAGAGCGTGCCCTTCTCGACGAGATGCAGTGCACCGATCGCGGCGACGGGCTTGCTGATCGAGCCGGCCTGGAAGAGCGTCGCCGTCGTCACGGGCGTCCTGGAGACGTCGTCGACGACGCCGTACGCGCGCGCGACGGCGATCTTCCCATCCTTGATGATGGCGAGCGACAGGCCGCGCACGTTGCGCTGAGCCATCTGTGCCTTGACGTATGCGTCGAGGGAATCGAGGCGCGTGGACTGGGCGCCGAGATCGGCGAGCGGCGCGAGGCAGATCAGGAGCAGCGGGAACGTTGAATAGGAGCGTCTCATTGGTCACCGTTTGGGAAGGCCCGGGATGAGGGCAAAGTGCAGATCCCTCGACTGCGCTCGGGATGACAGAGGTGCAGATCCCTCGACTGCGCTCGGGATGACAGAAGCGCAGATCCCTCGACTGCGCTCGGGATGACAGAAGCGCAGATCCCTCGACTGCGCTCGGGATGACGGAGACTGTCATCCCGAGCGAGCGAAGCGAGTCGAGGGATCTGCACCACTGGCCGTCCGAACGCCCTACGAGGGCGAACCAGCGCGTGTTCCACCGCCTCGACTTCAGCGAGCCCGCGTCACCTCGACGTAGTCGACGAGCCTCGGCCCCGTCGACTTCTCATCAGCCGGCACGAGCAACGACGGCGCATCCGCCGTCGGCGTCGCCTCGGCCCACCGGCGCGGCACGATGTCGATGCCGAGCGCATGGATGCGCAGGTCGCCCGTGGGGCCGACGTGCATGCGCAGCCAGCTCTTGTGGTCCTCGCATCTGAGCGCGGAGAGCTCTCCCGCGTGACGGCGGAACCAGTTCATCGAGACGTACAGGTACGCACCCATGATCGTCGGGCCGACGACATAGCCGCCGGCGGCGATCACGAGTCCGGTGACGAGGATCTGCGAGATGCTGTTGAGCGGCAGGCCGAGCCAGGTGATCGCGACGTACAGACCCAGCCAGCCGAGCAGGAACGCGGCGACGAGATGCGCCGTCGCGTGGGTGAGCCCGCCCCATCGCTTGAAGTTCCTGTCGTGTGTCTCGGTGAAGAAGTAGAAGCCGAAGAGAAGGAGAAATCCCCAGAGGAGCGCGATCTGGCTGGCGAGGATCCCGGCGACGACGGCGTGGAGCACCTGCCCGAAGTCGCGCAGTCCGTTGTGTCCGATGTCCACCTTGATCGCCATCGCGAACAGCAGGTAGAACAGCGCGGTCAGCTTTCCGAACGAGGGGTTGATGCGCGCGAAGGCGAACAGCCCGCGCGAGAGCCGCTTCGACGTCTCGGGCGCGGGGAAGCTGGCGCGGTAGGTGTAGCCGCCCTTCAGCTCGCGGACTTCGTCGAGGTCGACGTGCGTCGGGAAGAGGAACGCGCCTCCGCCGCCGGCGGTGATCTTGTGCTGTCCTGCAGTGTTGGTGTGACGGCGGTAGTGGTGCAGATCGCCCGCGACGAACACCTCGACGCGATTGCCGAAGATGCGCTCCTCGAGAAAGGCGAGGTTGCGCTCGGTGATGTCGCGATCGAACTGGCGATAGCGCTGCTCGTAGATCCAGTACGGCTCGGCGGTGCAGAGGATGATGCGGTCATCCGGCGCCATGGAGTCGGCGATCTGACGGAAGTACTCGAGCTGCGGGTCGTCGATGTCCGACTCGAGCTGGACGTCGATCCCGATCAGCCACCAGCCGTGCGGGAGCTTGATGGCGAAGTAGCTGCGCGACTGGTGCGTCTGCCACGCGGCGAACCGCCGCTTGCCCCCAGTGCAGAAGATGCGCGTGAAGGCGACGAGGCTGTCGTACCAGTCGTGATTCCCGGCAACCGCAAAGACTTTCGGGTGCGGAGGCGGCGTCTCCGGCAGCGCGGTGCGGTACGCCGCGATGAGGCGACGCTCGTACGCCTCGCGGCTCGCGACCGGATAGACCGCATCGCCGCCGAAGACGAGGACGTCGCCACGCCTGGTGATGCGACGAGCGCCCTCGACGTCCACGCCGAGCTCGGGTTGGGCGAGCGCGTGCGCAACGGCATACGTCGAATTCCAGCCGTCGCCGGTGTCGGCCACGTAGTCGAGCCACAGCTCGGCGCGCGACGAGTAGTCACACGCATCGAAGCCGGGATGGCTGAGCGCATCGAGCACGCGCCGGTCGGAGTTCCGGGCGAAGATCGCCGAGATGACGACGCCCACGCCGGTGCGCACGAGCTGCTTAGGGTCGAACCAGCCGACCATCGGCAGCCGGTCTCGCTCGGCGGGCGGTCGAGGATGCTTCGAGGTGGGCGAATCGGTCACGCAAATGATCCCGGGGGCGGCGGGCGAAGTTGAGGGCATCCGACGCGCGGCGCAATTCGACGACGAAGCGCCGACGGGGCGAGTAGCCGCGGAGACGATTCCGCGACATCGTTCCACAGTGCCCCGTCATTCCGAGCGAGCGCAGCGAGTCGAGGAATCTGCACCTGCCCGAAGTGCAGATTCCTCGACTCCGCGCTTCGCGCTCCGCTCGGAATGACCACACCCTGAATCATTGGTGTCGAACGTGTCCGGTCTCCCTTCCGAAACGCCCGACCGCCCCACGAGGCCGCCGACCACTACGTCGGCCGGCGAGCGCCGGTACACCGAAGACGACCTGGCGCTGATCCTCAACCGCGCGGCCGAGCGGCAGGAAGGCGCGCAGTCGAACGTGCCGCGGTACTCGCTCGCCGACATCCAGGAGATCGCCGCGGGTGCCGGCATCACCCGAGAGCACGTGGCCAGCGTGGCCGCGTCGCTGGCTTCGCAGCGCGCGCAGAACGAGGGCGGCGTCCTCGGCGCGCCGTGGAAATTCCGGTTCGAGGAGTCGATCGACGGCGAGGTGACGGACGACGTCGTAGCCGAGCTGCTGGATCTCGCGCGCCGCGAGCTCGGGCTGGCAGGCACGGTGAGCGAGGCGATCGGCGCGATCGAGTGGAACGCCAGCGACTCGTCGGGCTCGACACACGTGAGCATCGCGCGGCGCGGCGGACGAACGACGATCGACGTGATGGCGGGGCGGCAGGACGCTGCGGCGATGGTGGGCATGGTTGGCGGCACGGGCGCCGTGCTCGGATCCATGTTCGTCTTTTTCGGGCTCGCCCCCGAGCTCGGCATCGCGCCGGCCGCGGCACTCGGAGGGACCGCGCTCTTCCTCGGCGGCACGTGGGCATCGATGCGCGCAGCGTGGCGGCGTTTCTCGCGACGATACGCCGAGAAGTCGGAGACGTTGGAGCACGCGCTGGTCGCGGCGGCGCAGCGAGCCGTGGACGAGGGACGCGTGCTTCCGCGCTGACACCGTATCGCGGCAGCCGATGTTCGACCTCTTCAAGTCACGCCGCCGCGGCCGGCTCCGCGCCGCACCCATTCCCGACGAATGGCAGCGGACGATCGAGCGGAACGTGCCGATCGTGCGGCGTCTCCCTCCCGCGGACCGGCAGGAGCTGTTCGGCCACGTGCAGGTGTTCCTGGCCGAGAAGCATTTCGAGGGGGCGGGAGGGCTCGAGCTGACCGACGAGATCCGCGTCACGATCGCCGCGCAGGCCTGTCTGCTCCTGCTGCATCGCGAGACGGACTACTACCCGCTGCTGAAGTCGATCATCGTCTACCCGAGCACGTACGTCGTGGCCGACGAGCACCCGATCGGCGGCGGGGTGTGGGAGGAAGGCGACGTGGCGCACCTCGGCCACACCCAGCAGAACCTCTCGGCGCTGGTGCTGGCGTGGGACTCGGCCCTCCACGGCGCGCGAGCGATCGACGACGGCGAGAACCTGGTATTCCACGAGTTCGCGCATCAGCTGGACTTCGAGAGCGGTGACGCGAACGGGACGCCGTCGCTGGAGTCGAACCGGCAGTACGCGTCGTGGGCGCGCGTGCTCGGCGCGGAGCTCGACGCGCTGCGGCGCGCGAGCGACTCGGGAGCACCGAGCGTGCTGGACGACTACGGCGCCGAGAATCCAGCCGAGTTCTTTGCCGTGGCGACGGAGGCGTTCTTCGAGCGGCCGGTGGAGCTGCGCGCGAAGCACGCGGCGCTCTACGCCGAGCTGCGCGGGTTCTACCGCCAGGATCCCGCGGAGTGGTGAGCACGTCGTGTCCCGGATCGTGGACATCCGGTGTCACCAACATGGTACGAGTGCACGCCTTACTAGTCTTCAAAACGAGCTCGAGGGGTGGCGCATTGTATGCAGTCCGCGCCCGCGCACGATGATGAGAAGTTGCCGCCGCAGCGCCGCCGTTGCGAAGTTGGGCTCGCCGATGTCACCGCAGGTGAACTCCCCCGCCGACGATGTCACGTCCGACACTCATGAAGTTCCTCCGGCTCGGCACCCTCCTCACACTGACGTTCTCTCTCGCGCGCGCCGCCGAAGCACAGAGCGACGGCCGCGGTCGCGTCGAGGGGGTCGTGTTCGACAGCGTTCACACCCGCCCGCTCGCCGGCGTTCGAGTGCTCGCCGTCGGGACGGGAGTGCGCACGGACGTGCGAGGAAACGCGATCAGCGACTCGGCCGGCCGGTACGAGATCGATTCGCTCGCGCCGGGTCTGTACATGGTGGGTTTCGAGAGCCCGCTGCTCGACTCCCTCGAGATCGTGCTTCCCCCGCGCAAAGCAGAGGTCGCGCCGGGCAGTGTCGCGACAGTCGATCTCGCGATGCCTCCGACGGCGAAGATCCGCGCTGCCGTGTGCCCTGCCGGGACCCTCACCGAGAACACCGGCGCGATCTTCGGCCACGTCGTGAGCGCGGAGACGGAGAGCTCGCTGGCGGGCGTCACGATCGGAATGGCGTGGCGGGAGATCGCCGTCGACCCCACCAACCTGCGTCCGACCACTCACGAGCGCACTGCGTCCGTGATCACCAACGACGGAGGCTGGTACCTCGCGTGTGGCGTACCGACCGGCACCTGGCTGACGATGCAGCTCGAGCACGAAGGCCGTACCGGCTCGGCGATCCGGATGACGATCGACGACACGCTCGGCGTGGCGATCCGTCATCTCTCGTTCGCCGCGACGGCCGCGCGGCCGGCCGCCGACTCCGGGGCCGTCGGCGCGAACGGCGAGGTCGAGGCGCCGCTATCCGGTTCGGCGACGCTGAGTGGAATCGTCCGTGGCACCGCCGGCACACCGGTCACCGGAGCCGAGGTGCGAGTGTGGGGGACAGCCGCGATCGGACGGACCGACGAGGCCGGCCGCTATTCGCTGGGCTCTCTCCCGGCGGGCACGCAGATGCTGGAGGTTCGGCGAATCGGCTTCGCCGTCGCGGAGCGCTCCGTCGAGCTGCGGGACGGTGCGATGGCGACGAGCGACGTGCAGCTCCAGCGCATCGTGAGCCTCGACTCCATGCGTGTCGTGGCGATGCGCTCGCACTACCCCGAGTTCGAGAAGCTGCGGGAGCATGCGGCGTTGGGAGCGATCTTTCTCGGCCCCGACGACGTCGCGCGGCAGAACGTGGGGCTGACGAGCACCATCATCGAGAAGATCCCCCTCTTCCGAGTGCTGGGCTACGGCTACGACGCGGTGGTGACCACCGCCATGGGCGCCACCGCCCGCAGCGTTTGCCGAACGAACGTCGTCATCGACGGCATGGAGAATCAGTCGATCAACGACGTGCACCCGAACGACATCGGCGCGATGGCGGTGTATCGGGGTGGGATGATTACCCCTGCGATGAGCGACGGCGGGTGCGGCGTGATCATGATCTGGACGAAGCGCTAGAGCGCGTCCAGGGGCGAGCGGCGGACTTCGACGGCGTTACCACGCGGTAACGCACCGCCGCGACATCGGAGTAACACCGGACAGGTAGGCTCCTCGGGTCACACTCACCCAAGGAGCTCACCATGCTCAGAACGCTCGCTCCATCCGCCGCCGCGCTTGGCCTCATGGTCGCCGCCGCCTGCGGAACGACGTCCGACGCGGGGGCCGGCAGCGCCGGCGGGGACGTCTCGCAGTACGTCGGCGCCCAGCAGGCGTCCGCCAACGCCCCGATCGACGGCGACCAGTCCGGCGGCAACGCGCGAGTCGCGTCGATCGACGCCTGCGCCCTGCTCACGAAAGAGGAGATCATCGGCCAGATCGAGGCGTCGTACCCGCCGGACCAGCTCGCCGCGTTCAGGAACAACAGCGGCAGCTGGCAGATCCTGTCCAACCCCGAGCAACGGGGGACGGCGAAGTTCTGCCAGTACCGGTTCCTCGGAATCGTGCAGAGCGGCGACACCGTGCGACGGAGCGACTTCAAGCTCGCGGTCGTGGAGCCGGGGTTCGTGAATCCCAACCTCAACCAGGCGGGCAAGCGTCCGATCGCGGGGATCGGCGACGAAGCCTACTTCATGAGCCGCGGCCCGATGATGCCCTACGCGCGCGTGGGGAACGTGGGGGTGGGGATCGAGGGATTCCCCAGTACGGAGACGGACAAGGCGGGTGCGGGCCTGCTGCGCATGGCGGTGGCGCGCGTGCGCTAGTGAACGCGACGCGCGCCGATCGATCGAACGACGCGAATCCGTGAGGGCGCGGCGGACGCTCGCGCGGTTCGCTTCGCGGCGGGCCGAGATGCAGATTCAGCTTCTTCCCGCCGAGCTCCGCCAGGGTCATCGATCCGCTCATGAAGCCCACGCGTCCCGCACCGATCGGCGAGCGCCGCTACACCGAGGAGGAGCTTGCGCTCATCCTCAACCGCGCGGCCGAGCGTCAGGAGGGTGTGCAGTCGAGCGCGCCGCGCTACACGCTGGCCGAGATCCAGGAGATCGCGGCGGGCGCGGGGATCGCGCCCGAGCACGTGGTCAGCGTCGCCACCACCCTGCGCGATGCGCGGGCACCGCGTGGCGGCCTGCTCGGCGCCCCGGATCGCTTCCGCTTCGAGGAGTCAATCGACGGCGAGGTGGCGGACGACGTGGTCGGCGAGCTGTTCGACCTCGTACGCCGCACGCTCGGGCTGCAGGGGGAGGTGACCGAGGCGCTCGGCACCCTCGAATGGAAGGGACAGGATTCGCTCGGGTGGACGTACGCGACGGTGACGCGCCGTGGAGGGCAAACGACGATCGCGGTCGTTTCGGCGCGCAACGATGCCGCGGGCGTGACG
>DATEOG010000110.1:0-7933 GCA_035274345.1 Gemmatimonadaceae bacterium | reverse complement strand
CGGGATCGCGTCGGCGATCGATGGGCTGACGATGATCGCGCGCACGGCAGGCGCCGGGAGGACGGCACGTCTCGCGCCGCTGCGGTCTCCTAACAGTGAACGCCCTGCAACTCTTGCGGCAGGTATCAGCGCGTGCATGTTCCGGCTCCCGCGACGATGTTTCGCGCACTCGCCTCCACGCTCCCATCCCATGATTCGTCTCTCACGGGCGCTGGCCGTCATCGCCGCCGTGATCCTCATCGCGAGCAGCGCAGCGCACTCGCTCCTCGGTTGGCCGTCGCTGCGCGCGAAGCTGGCCGAGGCAGGCGCTCCGGCTGAGCTCATAAGCGGCCTGGCGATGGGATGGCACTTCGCCGGCCTGGCGATGCTCGTCCTCGGCATCCTCGTGCTCTGGTTGCTGGCGACGTCGCGACGTGGCTCGACCAACGTTGCGCTCCCTCTGCAGATCATCGGCGGCGCATACGAGCTGTTCGCCATCGGATGCATCGTGCTGCTGGGATGGGATCCGTTCCTGCTGACGTTCCTCATACCGGGCACTCTGCTGTCCGGCGCGGGAGCGCTGATGCGCCGGCAACCGGTTCCCGCGATGGCATGATCGCAGGCGATGCGGCGTCCGATCGCGCGAGTCGCAACCCTCTGGCGCGCGCACGAACCGGCGTCCAGCTTCCCGCCAAGCAGGGTCGAGTCGAACCGTCAGGAAGAGCGATGCCGAACATGAAACTGCAATCGTGTCACATCTCGCTGCCGCCGTTGCTATCCGGCGCGCGCGCCGAGGCGGTCCGGCCCGAGGATTCGATCGTCGCGCCGGAGCCGCAGCGCTGACGGCGACGCGCAGCGGGGACGCACACACCGTACGCACGCTCACATCCGTGGACGCGCTCGAGACCGCTCATCTCCGGCTGGCGCCGTGGTCGCCCGAGCATCTGCTCGCGATGATCGACGGCGCCGATCGATTCGAGGCCGATGCGGGAGTGCGACTCGCCGACGGCCTGCGCGACATGTTCGTGTCAGGCGAGGTCTCCCCGGACTGGATCGCACAGCTTCGCACTGCGCCAGGCCCCGATCCGTGGACGCTCGGCTTCGCGGTCGTGCACCGCGACGAGGACCGTGTGATCGGAAGCGCCGGATTCAAGGGCGCTCCCGACGGCGACGGCGTGGTGGAGATCGCGTATGGGATCGCGCCGAGCTACCAGGCACGCGGTTTCGCGACCGAAGCGGCCAGGGCGCTGGTGGCGTTCGCGCTCGAGCGCGTCGACGTCACGTGCCTGCGCGCGCACACGAAGCCGGAGAACGGCGCATCGGGACGCGTTCTCGCGAAGTGCGGCTTCCAGCAGATCGGCGAGGTGATGGATCCGGAGGACGGGCTCGTGTGGCGTTGGGAACGTCGGGTCGGCTGAGCCGGCACACGCGCGCAGCTTGACCTCAGCGACTGGCGCGCGTAACGTCGCGGCGGGCGTGCAGGGCGCCTCCCGTCCGCGGAAAGGACCGAGTCCACCTGAAGTGCAAGCCGGCGGTACGGCACGACCGAACCTCCTTCTCGCCCGACGCCAGCGGACCACGGGCACTCTCCCAGGAGGCTCGTCATGTCCGACCGTCATCTGCCTGTCCGACCCAATCTCGAGCAGCTGAAGCACCAGGCGAAGGAACTGTTCGCTGCCATCCGCGCCGGCGAGCCCCAGGCGCTGGCCGACCTCGCAGCCCATCACCCGGAATCGATCGATCCCGGCGCCGCCAAGCTGGCCGACGCGCAGCTGGTGCTCGCGCGCAGCTATCAGGTGCCAAGCTGGAACCGCCTGGTGCAGGCGTGTCGTCTGACGGATGCGATCTGGCGCGACGACCTCGAGGCAGTGCGCGCGCTCATCAAGCGCAATCCGAAGCTGCTGCACGAGTCAGCGCTCGTCCGCGTCGGCAATTGGGGTCCGCCGATGTCGTATGCGGCGAATCTCGGCCGCGACCGCATCATACGGCTGTTGTACGAGGCAGGGGCAAGAGACCTGCGACCGGCCATGGAGCGCGCAGCGCTTCAGAGCCAGGTGGGCACCGGGGAACTGCTGTACGAACTGATGGGCCGACCTCCACTTCCGGACGGCGCGCTCGCCGGCCCGGCGTACACACTCAGCGTGTCGGGCACCGAGTTCGCGCTCCGCGTCGGTGCGCCCGTGGTCGACGAACGTGGCAAGCGGCTGGCGCCGGCCGACGTCGTGCTGGAGACGGACAGCCGAAATCCCGCGGCGAAGCACGCGATCCTCGAGATGTACGTCGAGCGCGGATTGAAGCTTCCGGACACGCCGACGATGGCGCTGCACCGCGGACGGCTCGATCTCCTGGAGGCGCATCTGCGTCGCGACCCCGAGCTGCCGCGACGCACGTTCTCCCACGAGGAGATCTACCCGCCTGAAATCGGATGCCACGACGAGGTACTGGCGACTCACGGCACGCCGCTCGCCGGCACCACGCTGCTGCACATGTGCGTCGACTACGACGAGTTCGAGATCGCGCAGTGGCTGCTCGAGCGCGGAGCCTACGTCGATACGCCCGCGGAGGTGGATCGCGACGGGTTCGGCGGGCACACCGCGCTGTTCGGGGCCGTCGTGTCGCAACCGAACTTCTGGATGAATCATGGCGATCGGCCGAAGCAGGCGCGCTTTACGCAACTGCTGCTCGATCATGGCGCCAACCCGAACGCTCGCGCAACGATCCGGAAGCAGATGCATCCCGGCTACGGCGACGACTTCCTGTACGAGTATCGCGACGTCACCCCAGTCATCTACGGGGCTCGCTTCAGCAACCAGCTATTCGTCAACAAGAAGGCCGTCGAGCTGATCCTGCTCAACGGCGGCGGAGCCGCCGAGAAGTGGACGGACGCCGCACGCGATCACGATGTGGTGATTCCGCAGACGCTCGAGATCTTCGGGCGGCCCTTCGTGGCCGTGCTGCGCCGCGAGGGTTGGGCCGTGCATCACAAGGGCGACGAGGGCAAGCGCGGACCGCTGCTCGAGGTGCCCATCCCACATGACGTGCTCACCCCGCGCGCGCTTCGCGACTATCTCGCCGACGTCTGCCACGAGTGGGCGACACCGGAGCACGACCGCGTGCGTTGGCTGGACAGCTGACGCGCGGGGGTGCATCGTCACGCCGCGACGGACGATGCATGTCGCGCTCGTCGATCTCACGCTACCCTCGATGGACCGCATGGCCACTCCTGACCGGACGCTGCTCTCCGCCGCCGTGATCGCGCTCGGACTCACCCTCGGCGGCTTCGCCGTAGGGAATGGCTTCGCGCGCGCGAGGTCGGCGGATCGCTACGTGACCGTGAAAGGAGTGGCCGAGCGCGAGGTGCGCGCGAACCTCGCGATCTGGCCCCTCCGGGTCGTCGGAGCGGACAACGACCTCACCGCGGCAAACGCGAAGGTGGCGAAGAATCTCACGGGCGTGCGCGAGTTCCTCGTGCGGCACGGCGTCGACACCACGCAGGTGCAGCTCGCCGAATTCACTGTGCACGATGCGTACGCCAACGAGTACGCTCCGGACCGCCAGCCGACGAACCGATACATCGTTCGGCAGACGATGCTGGTGCGCTCGAATCAGCCCGACAAGGTGCTCGCGGCCAGCCAACAGGTGAGCGAGCTCGCGGCGATCGGCGTCGTGATCTCGTCGGGCGGCAACGGGGAGATGGGCGGTGGGCCGACGTTCGTGTTCTCCGGCCTCAACCAGCTCAAGCCGGCGATGATCGCCGACGCGACAGCGCGCGCGCGCGAGGCGGCGGCGCAGTTCGCGCGCGATTCGGACACCGAGCTCGCGGGGATCCGGCAGGCGAACCAGGGCGTGTTCGAGATCCTCGCGCGCGACCAGGCGCCGGGAATCTCCGAGGAGAGCCAGATCGCCAAGACCGTGCGCGTGGTCTCGACGATCGACTACTACCTGCGATGACGGATGCCGCACGTCGCGGCGAGTGATCCGATGTCGGCACGCCGCGGCATCGCCCGACGGATCGTCGGCTACCACCTCGACGAGCTGGGCGACTGGGTGGCGGAGCTCGAGTGCGGCCACGGCCAGCACGTGCGTCACGATCCGCCGTGGCAGGTGCGTGAGTGGGTGACGACGGAGGAAGGTCGCAACCGGCATCTCGGCACGACGCTCGACTGTGTGCGATGTCTCGAGCCGACGAGCGGAGCCTGAGGTGAGACACCAGGTCCGCGATCCCGACTACGAGGCTCGTATCCGTGCGAGCTTCGAGCGCCAGCGCTTCATGGCGACGCTCGGCGCGACCATCGAGTCGGTCGCTCCCGGTGAGGTGGTCATCTCCTTCACGCACCGGCCCGAGTTGACGCAGCAGCACGGGTTCCTGCATGCCGGCGTGATGACCTCAGTCGTCGACAGTGCGTGTGGCTACGCGGCGCTGAGCCTCACCGAATCGGGCGTCGGCGTGCTGAGCGTGGAGTTCAAGGTGAACATGCTGGCGCCTGCCGTGGGCGAGCGGTTCATCGCGACCGGTCGGGTCGTGCGCTCGGGGCGAACGCTCACGGTGTGCAGCGGCGAAGTGACGACGGAGCGCGACGGACGGACGGTCTCCGTTCTGCTGATGCAGGCGACGATGATGGCGGTGCGGGGCAGGGAAGGAGTGGCTGATTGAGCGTCGTCGTGCCGCGGCTCGAGACCGAACGATTGCTCCTTCGCGAGTTCGGGCCGTCGGACGTCGAGCCATACGCGCAGATGATGGCCGATCCCGAAGTCTGCCGCTTCCTTGGCGACGGCGCGCCTCTCGATCGCGTGGGCGCGTGGCGACAGCTCGCGCTGTTCATCGGTCACTGGGAGCTGCGCGGCTTCGGGCTCTGGGCGGTCGAGGAACGCTCGAGCGGGCGGTTCATCGGCCGGATCGGCTGTCACGAGCCGGAGGGCTGGCCCGGATTCGAGCTCGGGTACTCGCTGGCGCGCGAGGCGTGGGGACGCGGGCTCGCTCGCGAAGGGGCCGCCGAAGCGTTGGCGTATGCGCGGCGCGTGCTCCGTCGCGACACGATCATCAGTCTCATCCGGCCCGCCAACCGCGCGTCCATCGCCGTCGCCATGCACTTCGGCGCGCATCGGACGGGCAGCGTAGAGTTCTACGGCGCGACGACCGACGTGTACACGTACCCTCTCAGTGGGTGAGGGCGTACACCACGTAGTTGGTCGCCAGCTTGTAGGCGTCGTTGGAGAAGTTGATGGCGTAGTAGCCCTGGCCGGACCACTCCATGTAGTCGCCGATGTCGTTGTTGTAGTTGATGATCACCATCAACCGCTTCGACGGGTCGTTGTCCTCGAAGATGCCCTTGTACTCCGCCTTCCACATCCCGGGCTGATCGGGATGACCCATCCCGTCGAGGGTGGCGAGCTCGAAGAACGACTTGAAGATGGGATGCGAGACGTCGAGTGGGATGATGCGGCCGTTCGGCAGCACTTTGCGCATCGAGTGCTCGAAGTTCTGCCACTGGTACGGCCCGTAGAAGTCGTCGACGATGAGGAACCCACCCTTGGCGATCCACGTGCGCAGTCCAGCGGCCTGGCTGTCGTCGGGATGCCACCACCCCGGCTCCGACAGATACGCGACCGGATAGCGTCCGAGCTCCGGATCGTCCATCGCGTGGATGTTGCTCTCCTGCACGTGCGGATGCACGGAGGTGAGGTCGTTGAGGATGGTCATGAAGTTGCGCTCCATGGCCGGATAGTCGAACTCCCACCCGCTGCGACTGTCCACCGTGTAGCTGAGGCGCACGAAGGTGAACTTCCCGTCGTACGCGGCGTTGGGCTCCTGAAAGATGCGCCTCCGCCACTGGGCGTATCCGTGCGTGGCGGTCGCCGTGCCGCCGACCGCGAGCGCCGCGGCACACGTCGCCATGATGGCGGTCCGGCGAAGAGCAGGGACGCGCACGCTCAGTGCGTCAGCCCGTACACGATGTAGTTCGTGGCGAGCTTGTACGCGTCGTTGGAGAAGTTGATCGCGTACACACCCTGGCCCGACCACTCCATGTAGTCGCCGATGTCGTTGTTGTAGTTGATCACGACGAGCAGCCGCTGCGTCGGATCGTTGTTCTCGTAGATGCCGAGGTACTGGGCCTTCGCGTTGGCGTTGTCGGGATGCGCCATCCCCTCGAGCGTCTCGATCCTGAAGAACGAGTTGAAGACGGGGTGGGAGACGTCGAGCGGGACGATGCGCCCGTCGGGCAGCACCTTCTTCATCGCGCGCTCGAAGGTCTCCCACTGGCGATCGTAGAAGTCGTCGACGATGAGGAAGCCCCCCTTGGCGATCCACTGCCGGAGCGCGACGGCCTCCGCGTCGGTAGGCGTCCAGAACCCGGGCTCGCACACGTACGCCACGGCGTAGCGCGACAGCTCGGGATCGTCCATCGCGAGGATGTTGCTCTGCCCGACGCGGGGATGGACGGTCGTGAGATCGTTGAGGATCGTCATGAAGTTCCGTTCCATCGCCGGATAGTCGGCGATCCAGCGGCCGGACCACCCGGTGTACCGCAGCCGCACGAAGGTGAACTGCCCATCGTACTCGGCGTTCGGCTCGATGTAGTTGCGAAAGTAGCCGCGCTGCGCGCCAGCTCGCGCCGCCGCGAAGGTGGCGGCGAGCGCGAGCGCGACGCCCAGCGCGCGCCGGTGACGCTGTACTCGGCGGAGCAGCGCAGTCACCGGCATTCCGCGAACCGTGCTACTTCTCCCGCCGCCCGCCGGCGAGCGAGCGATAGTACTCCTCCACCGCCGCGCGATACTCCTCCGGCACCGGCGAGCGAGTGCCGAGCGTCGGACCGCCGGGCTGGGCGCCGCCAAGCTTTCGCGCGAGCGCGAACTCGAAATCCTTGAGCCCGTCGATCACCTGCGTTTCGAGGCGCTCCACGGCGCGCGGATCGTCGAGTGCGCCGCTGCGCTCGAGCTGGCGCATCGCGTCGATCGCGCGGTCGAGCTGCGACACGTCGATCCCCTCTCCCGCGAGCGCACGCCGCAGCTGTTCGGCGTTCCCGCGACGGAGGCCGAAGTTCCGCGAGAGCTGACGCGCGTCGCCGTCACTGAACGAGCCATCCTCGGGCGCCCCCCCGGAGGGATTCTGTCCACCCTGCGCGGAAGAGCCGCCGCGTTGCTGGCCACCCTGGCCG
Organism: Gemmatimonadaceae bacterium; assembly: GCA_035274345.1. Lineage (GTDB taxonomy): Bacteria > Gemmatimonadota > Gemmatimonadetes > Gemmatimonadales > Gemmatimonadaceae > AG11. The sequence goes on along the minus strand of DATEOG010000110.1, from coordinate 797 downwards.
CCCTGGGCGCTCTGCTGCCCCTGGGCGCCGTTCTGACCACCACGCTGTCCCTGCTGTCCCTGCTGTCCCTCCTGTCCCTGCTGTCCACCCTGTCCTTCCTGGCCCTGCTGTCCTGACTGTCCCTGCGCGCCCTGCTGGCCGCGCTGCCCATTCTGTCCCTGCTGCGCCTGGGCGCTCTGTTGTCCCTGCTGGCCGTTCTGTCCCTGCTGTCCGTTCTGTCCCTGACGCCCCTGCTGCCCACGCGCACCGCGCTGCGCCATCTGGTCGCGCAGCGATTCCATTCCTCGCACCAGCTCGCGCGTCTGGTCGAGCGCCCGGTTCTGACGCACGTCGGTCGGCGCCTGGCCGATCGCTCCGGCGGCGGCGCGCATGCGCTCGGCGACGTCGGCGATGTTCTCGCCGATCAGCCCCTCGAGCGAGTTCGAGGCCTCGTTCGAGCCGCCCTGGAGCAGGTTCTTCGAGTAGTTGATCTTGTCGCGGATGCGCTGCTCGCGCACCGCCTGCGCCGCCTCACCCACCTTGCGCGACGCGGCGGGCTGCTCGCGCCGTCCCTCTCGGCTCACACGGTCCGCGTTCGCCTCGAACTCCTCGACCGCGCGTGCGAGCGAATCCTTCCGCTCACCGATTCGGCGCATCTGCTCGCCGCGCTGCTGCGGCGTTCCGCTGCCCGATGCGCGCACCTGCTCGGCGATCTCGCGCTGGCGTTCCTGGAGCCCGCGCGCCTGCTGCTCGAGCTGACGCACGTTCTGCGCGGCTCGGTCCGACCGAGCACCTTCGAGGCCGCTCGCCGCGCGTCC
>DATEOG010000109.1:0-5643 GCA_035274345.1 Gemmatimonadaceae bacterium | reverse complement strand
GTCGTGCAGACGATGACGGTGCCGCACCTGCGGATCTACACGAGGGCGTTCGGCACGGACCGCGATTTCTGGCGCGAGGCATCGCCGCAGCACCACCTCGCCGCGGGCGCGAAACCGATGCTGCTCGTCTGCTCGTCGCTGCGCCGCGACTCCTGTCGAGCGGCGAACAAGTTCGCGGCGAAGGCGACGTCGGTCGGAGTGCGCACCGAGGTGGTACCAGTGGCGAAGTCGCATGCGGCGATCGATGCGGATCTCGGTGCGCCTGGTGAATACACGCGGGCGGTGGAGGCCTTCATGGAAACGCTCGATCCGGCGATCGCTCGAGCGCTGGACGGGCGGTAGGCGCCGGACTAGGCACCGGCGGGCTCGTCGCGCAACGTGCCCCCTGAGTGGCGGGGCTGAAGGCGTTCGTAGTCTCGGCGCCGGGTTCAAGAACGGAGGGGACTAATGGGATGAGGCGGATCGAGCGGATGCTAGGGCAACTGCAGCAGCCACCTGCAAGAGCCACCGCCGAATCAACTCACTATCCAAGTCACGAACGAACGAACTGCTTTTGGGGGTGCGCGACGAGAGACTCGACGTCGCGGACCCCAAAAAAAGAGTGCAGTTGTAGTTGGCGTTGGTAGTTCTGCTTCTCCCTAGCAGTGGCAGTGGCGGTGTATTGTTGCTGTCGCAGTTGCTCCAGCATCCGCTCGATCCGCCTCATCCCATTAGTCCCCTCCGATCTTGAACCCGGCGCCGAGACTACGAACGCAGCCACCGCCGCCGGTTCCGTTGTCGGGGCTTGTGAGGAGATCGGCGTCAGCGCGGATTCATGAACCACCACACCACCGCCGCAAGCGCGAGGAGTAGCAGCACGTGCACGGCGCAGCCGACCGCCTTGAAGAAAACCTTGATGCCGAGCCACAGCGCGACGAGCGCGGCGGCGAGCCACAACAGCATGGTCATTGGACTCTCGACGGTTCGGGGGCGCGGCTGACTCGCCGCGCCCCCGAGGAATCAAGTTCCGTTCCTTCCCCGTCGCGTCAGCGGCAGATCCCCCACGAGGCCTTGAGCGGGAACGCTCCCTGGCTGGCGAACGCGCCCGAGCCGCAGAACTGCACGTCGGTGTCGTCGATGGAGGTATTCGCCGGCGCCTTGAGCGCGCGCGAGCGGCGCGTCTCACGACCGCGGTAGGTTTCGGTGAGGCCCGGGAAGGCGAGCATCGAGATCACCGGCGCCATCTTCGCCGACCGGCTCTGCACGGGACGGATGTCATCGTACCACTCGGCCTCACGCTGCGCCTGATCGCTGGGATACGGGCCGAACGTCTCGCGCCACGTGCGCTGGTCCATCACGTTCCACGCGGCCTTGTTCCACTCCATCACCGCGGGAAAGCCGCCCACCTTGATGAGGTCTCCCGCACCGAGGCCGTTGCAGTTGAGCCCCGACATGTCGCTCAGGCAGGCGTTGTCGTGGAGGATGCTTCCGACGGCGACACCGATCGTGATGTAGCCCATCGACGTGTTGTCGGGCATCCGGAAGGGTCCCGACCACGTCGGCGCGACCTTGCCGTTCACGACTTCGGGGATGCCGCCTGCGCACTTGGGACCGAGCCCGCCGAAGCACTGCTGCGACTGCGGCACGCTCGCGAGCCCGAACACGCTCTGCGCTTCGGCGCCCGTCGCAATCGGGGCGGGAGCCCAGAATCCGAAGCGCGACTCGCGCTCCGGTGACTGCGCGAGCTGTCGCCACAGCTGCTTCCACGTCGTCCCCGCCTTCAGCGCGGCGACGTCGCGCTGCGTCTCGGCCGGCGTGGGTTGGCGGTTGAGGAGGTGCTTGTACGCGAGGGCGACGACGCCGATCTCCTTCCACGCGGCGATCTGCTGGTCGGCGGAGAGGCCGGACGCGGCGGCGATCGGGTCCCACAGGTCGTAGTAGCCGGTCGCGCTGCCGTTGCGGCATTTCCCTTCGCGATAGTTGGCGCTGCCGGCCACCGTGCCGCTCGTCGTGGGCTCCGGCTCGAGTGTGGGCTCGGTGGTGGAACGCGTGGCGACCCGCGACGCGAGGAGCGTCCGGGAGGCCGTGGTGGTGGTGCCGCCGGAGGAGAGACACGTCGTGTCCGCCGCCGCGCGCAGCGTGTGTGCGCGCGCGAGCGACGGGGCGACGAAGAGGAGTGCGACAGCGGAGACTGCGGAGACAGCGGCGCGGTGGCCGACTTTCGACAGAGGCGACGACATCGGAGGATTGGCCGAGGGTTCGATCGTACGGGACCCTCGTGAGACGCAGCCGGCGACCGAACATTCTCACCGCCGTGGCGGAGCGGCGTCGAGCCGGTCAGCGTCGAGCGATGATCGCCCGTCCGTCCTCGGTGCGCAGGATCAGCGTATCGCCGGAACGCTCGAATCGGCGGACGGCGGCGAGCAGCGCCAGGAACCGTTGCTCGCGCTGCATGACGACGGCGGGGACACACGCCATCATCGTCGCGGATATGTCGGAGAAGGCGAGCTCGTCTCCCCGGAGTGTGTAGCCGGCACCGAAACCATTGCACGGAGCGCGACCGACCACGCGTCCGTCAGCCATGAATCTCAGTGTCGGGCGCGAAGCATCGGGAACGGTCGCGCCGTCGACACTCCGCACGATCCACGCGGGGCCGAGCAGCACTTCGACCGATTCACCACCGCAGCCGGTCAGTTCGCGACCGTCGAGCCGGACCGCGACCGTGCGCGGGAACGGGAATCCGCTCATCCCGTCGTGGCAGAGCCGATCGACGACCGTCACGAGGATCTCGTGTTCCTGTGCGCTCGTCGTCCACCGGGTCGTGTCGCCCGCCGTCGTCGGGGCGGGTGTCGACGCGACGACTCGCCGCTCACCGTAGTCGGCGACGAGCGTCATCTCGCGCGTGCCGACGTCGAGCGACCATCCGGGCTCGTTGCCCCGCGCGCGGAATGGCAGAGCGATCCGCCGGCTCGCGACGGTGTCGATGGTCGAGGCCGGGCCGCGCGTCGTGTCGACAATTCGCGGCCGGACCACACGTTGGGCGGTGCTGTCGCGCGACTCTGCGCTGTCCGTGCTCGCGCCAGGCGATGAGCAGCCGGCGAGCGCGAGAACGAGCAGGAGAGGTCGTTGCACGGTCGGCTCAGCGCGCCAGGACCGGACGCTCCATCGTCGCGTAGAAGTCCTTCATGATCGCGTCGCGATCGAAGCTCTCCCAGAGCGTGATCGTCCGCGTGTTGTCGGGCCGCTCCACCCACTTGCCATCCACGAGCTTCGGTGCGGGAATCTTGCGGGCCTTCGCCCAGGCGGGATTCTTCACGATCGCGACTGCCGCCATGTCGTACAGCGCGCGCGACGGCGGGGTACCCGACAGCTCGATGTGGTCGAACAGGTTCACCGAGTAGTCGCCGAACGTCGCGAACTTGCCGCCATGGCGGCCGGTGATCGGCGTGCGGATGCGGGGACCCTTCCCCGGCATGCGCGCGTGCACTTCATCGGGCGTCACGCGCACGTGATCGGTGCCCGACGGCGTGCCGTAGCGCACGAGCGCGATCTCGAAGGGCACGTTCGTGTCGAGGATGTATTGCAGCGCACCCTCGTCGTTCTCCTGGTTGTACTCGCCGGGCTCGGGGTAGTTGGAGCCGAGCCAGACGATGCGCACCTTCGAGGCGATCGAGGGATCCTTCTTCAGCGCGAGCGCGATGTTCGTGAGCTTGCCGACCGGAAGGAGGACGAGCGGTGCACCGGGCGCCTTCGCCTGCCTGATGATCTCGTTCACCGCCGACGCGCCGTCGAAGCTCGACTTGCCGACATTCGGCGCGATCTCGGCGAAGGAGCCATTCGCGCCACGGAACACCGGGAACACGCGACGTAGGCCCGCCAGCGTGGTGATGCGCTCCGCTTCCTCGGCCTGCTTCTCGACGTCGCCACCGCCGCGGGTGCGATTGACCGTGATCCCCTCGACGTCGAACACGTCGCCGCTGAACAGCAGGTAGGCGATGGCGTGCTGGTCGTCGAGCTCGTTGTTGGCGTCGGAGTCGAGGAGGACGCGAGTGAGGGCCTGCGCGCCCGCGCTCGCGCGCGGGTGGGCTGCGTGCGCAGCGAGAAGCGCGAGACAGAGCGGCAGCGTGGCGAAGTGGGTCCTCACGGATGTCCTCGGCTGATGCGGGCGGTGGATCGTGGCAGGCGAAGTTAGTCCGTGGTCGAGGCGGTGACCATCATTGGTGAATCGATTCACCGCCTCCGGAACAGTCCCAGATCCACCGCCTCGCCCATCGCACGGTAACCCGCGTCCCCGGGATGCAGATGATCGCCCGAGTCGTACGCCGGGAGGAACTGCAGCGGGTTGGCCGGGTCGCGCGTCACGGCGTCGAAGTCGATCACGCCGTCGAACTCGCCGCTCGTGCGGATGAACGCGTTCACGGCCGTGCGTTTCGCCTCGAGCGCCGGCGAGAAGTTCGGGCGCGGGCCGGCAGGGGTGAGCGTCGCGCCGAAGATCGGGATCCCGCGCTCGTGTGCGCGCGCGATGAGCTGGCGGTAGCCGAAGATGATGTCGTCGGCGGTGACACCGTCGACCGCGCTGCGGCCGATGTCGTTGATCCCCTCAAGCAGGATCACGTGGGTGAGTCCCGGCGTCGCCAGCACGTCGCGCTCGAACCGCGCCAGCGCGCTCGGTCCCGCACCGTACGTCAGCACGCGGCCGCCGGAGATTCCCGCGTTCACGACGGCGCGGGGCTGGACGTCGCGCAGCATCCGTGCGGCGAGGACGTTCGGCCACCGGGTGTTGGCATTGCGAGTCGAGCGCGCGCCATCGGTGATCGAGTTGCCGATCGTAACGATCACCCCCGCGACCGCCGGGTTGATCACGTCGACTCCGACGAGATAGGGCCAGATCTCGAGCGTGGTATCGGGCGAGAAGCTCTGGCGGCCCGCGACGTTGCCGCGGCCCACATAGCTGGTCTGGAGCGCCAGCTGATGGCGCGTCGAGAGGCGCGACGAGTCGGCGAGGTGTAGGCTGACGGCGAGATCGCGCAGCGCGGGGACCGCGAGCGAGACGGGATCGCTGAGCACGACCGCGCCGGGCAGCATCCGCACCGACGGCCGACCGCCGAAGGTCAGCGTGCGATCGGTGGCCGGCACGATCGACACACCCGAGTCGCGGACGGCGATGTGCGCAGCATCGATCACGAGTGGCCGGTCGCCGTACTCGTTGGAGAGCCGGATGCGCACGCGCTCGCCGCCGATCGACGTGCGCACGACGAGGCGCAGCGTCTGGTCGAACAGCCTGGGCACGCGGTCCACCGAATCGCGCGGCGGTCGCGGGCCTGCGTCGAATGGGCTCGCGGTCCACGTGGCCAGCCATCGCGGTGCCGATGGGCGAGGAGCCTGGCTCGATGGGGCGGCGCAGGCGGTGAGTGCGAGGAAGATCAGGAGTGCTCGGCGCATTGGGTTCGGTGAATCGGTGAATCGTGACTGGCGTACTTTGGACGCTCGGCCGACAAGCTTTCTCGCGCAACGTATTTTCACGAGGAGGCGCGGAGGTGTGCGGAGGCGCGGACGACTGCTCTCCGGGTCGAGATCACTGCGCCCGCACACCGTTCCTCTCCATCCACGACTTCAGAATCTTTTGGGGTTCGGCGGAGAGATCGTTGCGGCTCGCTCCGCGCC
>DATEOG010000108.1:0-5103 GCA_035274345.1 Gemmatimonadaceae bacterium | reverse complement strand
CCGGCCTTTGGGGTGACAAGAGGAGGGAGGGAGTATGGCTCGAGGATAATCGGGGAGACTGCCCCTCGCAGTCTCCGCGGCCGGAAACCTGCTTCCGCAGCACCCGTACCAGTATCTGTAGCCCACCGTTCCCCACGTGTCCGAGATCACCCGCCGTCTCAAGGATCGGATCGCCGTGCTGCGCGAGCGTTTCCACGCCCCGCGCGAGCCCGCCCGCATCTGGATGCGCCGGCAGTGGCGTTCGCTCACCGCGCTCGCGCTCGCCTGCATCGGCATCGTGCTGTTCGACGCCTGGCTGACGACGTGCGGCTTCGCGGGCTGTCCCTCGCGCAGTGAAGTCCGGGCATTCCGGCCGGGCGAAGGCGGAAAGATCCTCGATCGCGGCGACCGCTTCCTCGGCCGCATCGCGATCGTGCGCCGCGTCAACGTCCCGCTCGACGCGATACCGCTTCACGTGCGCCAGGCCTTCCTCGCCACCGAGGATCGACGCTTCTACGAGCACAATGGGCTCGACTGGCGCGGATTCGTCCGCGCCGTTGCGGCGAACGCTCGCCATCTCGGCGTGCGCGAAGGGTTCAGCACGATCACCATGCAGGTGGCGCGCAACTCCTTCCTCGTGAAGATGCGGGGCGGTCGAACGCTGCGCCGCAAGTTCATCGAGCTCCGCCTCACGCGTCTCATCGAGAGCGAGCTCACGAAGGATCAGATTCTCGAGCTGTATCTCAACCTGATCTATCTCGGCAACGGGATGAACGGCGTCGAGGCCGCGAGCCGCGACCTGTTCGGCAAGAGCGTGTCGAAGCTCTCGATCGGCGAGGGTGCCGTGCTCGCCGCCCTCCCCAAGGGGCCCAGCGCCTACACGCCTCGCGACCATCCCGACCGTGCGCTGCGCCGGCGAAACCTCGTGCTTTCGCTGATGGCGCAGGAGGGATACCTCACACCAGGCGAGGCATCGACGGCCGCGCAACAGCGCCTCGTCATCGCCGAGGACGAATGGCGTCCCAATACCGGAAACGAGCCGCTCGCGCTCGACGCGGTGCGCGTGTTCATCGACTCGATCCTGCCCGATGCGCTACAGGAGGGCGACGTCACGGTCTACACGACGCTCGATCTCAACGCGCAGAAGGCGGCGGACCGCGCCGTGCTCCGCCAGGCCGCGGCGGTGAGCCGCGAGACGCAGTATTCAGGTAGTCGCGTTACCGAGCCCGCGCAGGGCGCGCTCGTCGCGATGGATCCGCGCACTGGCGACATCCGCGCGCTCGTCGGCGGACGGCGCAGCAAGAAGGGGTTCAACCGTGCATTCCGCGCACGTCGTCAGCCCGGATCGGCGTTCAAGCCGTTCGTGTACGCTGCCGCGCTGCGGGCCGGGATGACACCAGCCACGCTCGTCGACGACGAGCCGGTCGAGGTGACTCAGGGCCGATCGGTGTGGCGGCCGGCGAACTACGAGGGGAATTACATCGGCACCATCACGCTCACGAAGGCGCTGGCCGTGTCGTCGAACGCGGCCGCGGTCCGTGTGAGCCAGACGGTCGGCATCCCGAACGTGATCCAGGCGGCGCGCCGCAACGGCATCGCGAGTCCGCTGCCGAGCTATCCGGCCATCGCGCTCGGCGCAGTGGACGTGACGCCGCTCGAGCTGGTGGCGGCGTACGCGCCCTTCGCCAATGGCGGACTGCGGGTGCACCCGCGCCTCGTCCGACGCATCGAGGCGGCAGACGGTACGGTGCTGTGGGCCGCGGAGATCGCGCCCGCCGACACCGTGATGGATCCACGCGACGCGTATCAGCTCACGTCGATGCTGCGAGGCGTCGTGGACAACGGAACCGCACGCACGCTGCGCGACGCCGGCGTCCGCGGCGCGGTGGCGGGCAAGACGGGGACGACCAACAACGCCGCAGACGTCTGGTTCGTGGGCTACACGCCATCCCTCGTCGCCGGCGTCTGGTTCGGCTACGACACACCGAAGCAGATCGCGCCGCACGCATCGGGAGGACATCTCGCCGCGCCGGCGTGGGCCGACTTCTATCTCAGCGGCTGGCGCGAGCCCGCATCGTCGGAAGATGCGTGGCGCCCACCGCCAGGGATGACGATGCGGGTCATCGACCCGGTGACGGGCATGCTCGCCAACGAGTGGTGTCCCGTGAAGAAGCGCGAGTACTTCAAGCCGGGCACCGAGCCGAGCGAGCCGTGCAACGTCCACACGGAGCCGATCTTCGAGGAGCAGGAAGTCCCGATCGACATGGGCCCCGATCCGAGAGACCCGGTGGAGCGCGGCGTGGATGGGATCGGGAAGGTGTTGAGGAAGATCTTCAGGTTCTGAGTGGTGAGTAGTGGGTGATGAGTGACTGAAGGACGCCGGCACCCACCACTCACTACTCATGACTCACTACCCAGTCACAACACCCCAAGCCAGTCTCGCGCCCCCGAGGTATACCCCGGGAAAAGCACGTCCAGCTTCTTCGCCCCCAACTGCTTCGCCGCCACCTCCGAGAATACCGATCGGAAGTCGGTCGTCAGCGCGAGGTCGCGTCCCTCGTGCAGCTGCTCGGGCTCGAGGCCGGGCCACTTTCCGTATACCTTGCCCCCCTTCACGCTGCCGCCGATGACGAACAGCGCGCCGGCGTGACCGTGGTCCGTCCCTGCGCTTCCGTTCTGACGCGCGGTCCGGCCGAACTCGGACATCGTCAGGATGGTGACGTCGGCCATGCGATCGCCGAGGTCGTTGACGAGCGCCGCGACCGCGCGAGCGAAGTCGTCGAGCCTCAGCGCCAGCTGCCCGTTCGCGCCTCCCTGATTGACGTGCGTGTCCCATCCGCCCACATCCGCGAACGCCACCTCCAGTCCGACGTCCGACTTGATGAGCTGCGCGATCTGCTTCAGTCGCTGGCCGAACTGCGATGCCGGATATTGGGCGCCGTTCTGGGGCGCGTATTTCTGCGGGTTCGCCGCGCGCAGGATCTTCACCGCCTCGAACATCTCCCCGCCCGCCGCATGCACGACGTCCGTGTTCCCGGTGCGGTACAGGGCCTCGAGCCGGTCGGCGGCGGGACCGCTCGCTCGCACGCTGAACTCATTGAGAGAGCTCATCGCGATCGTCGCCTGCGGTCCTTCCAGGATGCGCGGCGTCTGCTGCGTCATCGACACGGCGCGAAACGGCGTCTGCGCCGTGTCGTGCGCGCAGCCGGCTTCGCACGTTCCACGCACGGCGAGATAGCGATTGAGCCAGCCGTCGCGCGTCGACTTTCGATCGGGCGTGCCCGTCTCCATGTAGTCCTGCGCATCGAAGTGCGAGCGCGTGCTGCTCGGGCTTCCCACCGCGTGCACCGGCGCGAGCAGGCCGCGATCCCACAGGGGCTTCATCGGCGCGAGCGCCGGGTGTAACCCGAAGAAACCGTCGAGATCGACCGCGCCCGCCACGCCACTGGCCATCGTCGGCCGCGCGATCGCGATGTTGGGGCGCAGCCGGTAGTACGCCGACTCTCCGTGCGGTACGACGACGTTCAATGCGTCGGCCGCGCCACGCTGGAAGAGGCAGATGAGCGTACGTCCGCGCGCATTGCCGCCGACGGACGCGCCGCGCAGCAGCTCGCCACCGAACGCCGTTCGGCGCAGGAAGCTCGGGCTCAGTCCCATCGTGACGAGCGCCATCGCTCCCGATTTCATGAACACTCGGCGATCCATCGGACTCTCCTTCGTGTGTGTCGACGCGCTCAGCGCCGCTGGAATTCCGGGGCGCCGATCGCGAGCCCCACGACCTGCGCCAGCCCCTCGAGCTGCACGGGACGACCGAGCGGCGCCTGCCGCGCGCCGAGCCGTCCTCGCACGCCCTCCTGCATCGACGTCATCTGATCATCGTCGTTCGACTCGGGCATCGGCGTGGACGCGCCCTGTGCCGCGAGCTTCGCGGCGAGCGGATTCTCGCCGTTGATCAGGATCTCGCGCGTGTCCGGCGACGCCTGGCCGCCAAGGAACGCCGAGATCGCCGCATCCACCTGCTGTTCGCGCGACGCGTTCCGCAGACGCGCCGCCTCGGGCCACTGCGAGACGCTCGCGCCGGGCAAGCGACCGCCGGCGAGCGCGAGACCGAAGTTGATGCGATTGAGGATCGCGCCGGCGTTGATCCACGCCTCTCCCGTCTCCGGCCATCCATTCGGGGCCTGGTGCCCGAAGATCGGTGCGCCGAGGAATCCGACGAGCTGCGCCGAGCGTGGAGTCGTGTCGGGCCGCGCACCGATCGCGCGGAGCGCCGACGCGACGAGCTCGAACGGGCTCTTCACCTTGGCGCGGTAGGCCGCGCGACTGAAGAACTCGGGGCTCGTGACGATCGTGCGCACCGTCTCGCGGATGTCGCCATCCGTACGGCGGAACGTCGCCGCGGCGCGCTCGACGAGCGCGGGGGGCGGATCATCGCTGACGAATCGAATCGCCAGCTTGCGCGCGATGAACCGCGCCGTCGCGGGATGACGCGCCACGATGTCCAGCACCTCCTCGCCGTCCTCGATGCCGCGCCCCGCCGCGAGCCGGTGGCCGAGTACGAGCTTCGTGTCCGCATCGTGGATCTCCGGGCGGAAGACGAAGCCGGAGCCCTGCCGCGGGTTCATCGTCCACCCCGTGAGCGCCCGCGCGACCTCGATGACGTCGCGCTGCGTGTAGCCGCCGTCGACGCCGAGGGTGTGCAGCTCGAGCAGCTCGCGCGCGTAATTCTCGTTCAGGCCGCGCGCTCGGCCCGCTGGACGCATGCGCGCCACGCGAGCGTTGCGCAGCGGCGTGTGCGCCGAGTCCACAGTGCTCTGAAACTGATCGAGGTAGAACAGCATCGCGGGGCTCTTGGCCACCGCGCCCAGCAGGTCGCGGAAATTGCCGAGCGCGCGGGGCCGGATCACCTCACGGTCGTACGCGGGGATGTAGAGCCGCGTGACTCCCTTCCCGGAGAAGACGGAGAAATGATTCTCCCAGAAATCCGACATCACTTCTTCGAGCTGCCGCTCGCTGGCGACGGCGCGCGCCAGCTTGACCGCCTGCACGTCGCCGACGACTCGGCGGCCCCGGCGAAGCTGCTCGCGGAGCTGCGGGTCGTCGCGCACGGCGTCCGCGCGCATC
>DATEOG010000107.1:0-3882 GCA_035274345.1 Gemmatimonadaceae bacterium | reverse complement strand
GGGTGCATTCGACGGAAGCGGCAGGGACGTAGCGCGCAGTGGACGGGAGCATGGTCGCGAAGAGGCTGGAGTCGCGTGGCGCCGGCGGGTGGGTCGCCGGCGACCCGAGCCAAGGCAACTCGCGGACCAGCCACGACCGTTCATAAGCCATTGAATTGCTTTCACTTGTCGATGTGTCGAGCGGAGACCGGCATCTCGATGCGCCCACCCTTGTGCCGGCACGTCGGCAGGAGCGTGGTAGGCTCGCGACAGCTTCGGCGCGGCGGGGTGCACAGCTGTACCGCGCTGTATGTGCCGGTGCTCCGCCCCCTTCTCGCACGCACCCGCCCCGCTTAGGTTGCGAGACTACCTGCACGCAGCTTACTCGCTGCGCGCCAACAACTTCCCCTCCCCCCGCTCCGGCAACCAGCGGGGGGCGGCTACGTCCAAAGGGAGGATTGCCAGGACATGCCACGTCCATACGAGGCGGTCTACGTCTTCGACTCTACGCTCGAAGACGCCGCCGTCACTGAAAAGATCGATCGCTTTCATCAGCTCCTCGGCGCGTCCGGCGAGCTGAAAGTCGATCACTGGGGTCGCCGACAGCTTGCGTACCCCATCGGCCCGCGTGAGAACGGGTACTACGTCGTCGCTCGATTCGACGCCGAGTCCGGCGGGATTCCCGAGTACGAGCGCGCGTTGCGACTCGACTCGAGCGTGATCCGCTACCTGCTCACCACCTTCGACCACGAAGTCGGCGCCCCGCCGATGACCGAGGAAGAGCTCGCGCTGGCCAAGAAGCGCGCCGAGGAAGACGACGAGGACGAGGAGTAGACCATGAGACGCCCAACCAAGGCCTGCCCATTCTGCGAGAGCCGCGTGCGCTTCGTGGACTACAAGGACGAGCGTACCCTCGGCCGCTTCATCACCGACCACGGCAAGATCCTGCCGAGCCGGCTGAGCGGCGTCTGTGCGCGGCATCAGCGTCAGCTGAGCACCGCGATCAAGCGCGCGCGTTACCTCGCGCTGCTTCCGTACACGCGGGGTCTGCAGGGCTGACATGGAAGACGCTCCGGCTCCGGCGCCGTCCGAGCGTGGGTGGGGGAAGCTCCTCCTCGCGCTCGCGGCGTTCCTGATCATTCCCCCGTACACGCCGCTGCGCGCGCTGCTGCCGGTCGAGGATACGCTCCTCCTCCTGTTGCCCGCCCTCGCCGCGTGCTGTCTCGTGGGGTGGTGGGCGGGAGGACGGCTGCTGCTCGCCGTCACCTGGGTCGGACTGTCGCTGTGGATGCTCCTTCAGCCCGCGCACGCGGGACCGTTCTACAACCTCGTGCGTGGCTGGAGCCTGCTCCTCGCCGGATCGTTCGGCTTGATCTGTCTCTTCGGTAGCCGCCGTCCGTTCTTCTCACGCGCGCTGTCCGCCGTGTCGCTCGCGCTGACGCTCGTGCTGCTGATGAGCAGCCGCGGGCCGCTCACGCCCTCACGCGCGCGACTCGCCGTGCAAGCGGAGTTCGCGCGTCGCAATACCGAGACGCTCGCCATCTTCCGCGCTGCGCTCAAGGACCATCCCGAAGTGGTGAAGTCGATGCCGCAGGTCGCATCGCTTCCCAACGAGGTCGAGACGCAGTTGAACACGATGGCCGAGACGGGGACGAGACTGTTCCCTTCCCTGCTGCTGCTCGAGTCTCTCGTGGCGCTTGCCCTCGCGTGGGGGACGTTCCATCGCATCTCCCGCACGCGGCTCGGCGCACCACTCGGCTTCCTGAAGGACTTCCGTTTCAACGACCAGTTCGTCTGGGGACTCATCGCGGGGCTCACGATCGTCTTCGTCCCCGCGCTCGGGTTCCTCGAGGGGACCGGTCGCAACCTTCTCATCTTCTTCGGCGCGCTCTACGCCATCCGCGGCTTCGGGGTGCTCTCCTGGTTTCTTGCGCCGGGAGCGCTCGCGGCCGCACTGCTCGTGGGGTTCGCCATGTTGTGGTGGCCGGTGCTGAACGCGGTCGCCGTCCTCGGGTTCATGCTCCTGGCGCTCGCCGCCTTCGGGCTTGGACTCGGTGACACCTGGGCTGACTGGCGCAGCCGAGCGCGCCCTACCACGTAATCAGAGGCTCATCATGGAAATCATTCTCCGTCAGGCGGTCGAGAACCTGGGGAAGCCAGGCGACGTCGTCACGGTCAAGAACGGATACGCCCGCAACTTCCTGCTGCCGCGCGGCTTCGCGTACGAAGCGACACCGGGCAACCTGAAGCGGATCGCGCAGGAGCGCGATCGGCTCGAGGCGGCCGAAAACGAGCGCGTCGGCTCGGCGCAGGAGCTCGCGAAGCGGCTCGAGGAGGTGCAGCTCACCTTCTCCGCTCGCGTCGGCGAGGAGGGCAAGCTCTTCGGATCCGTCACATCGGCCGACATCGCCGAGCAGCTCAACGCTCAGGGCTTCCACATCGAGAAGCGCCTGATCGACCTGCACGACCCGATCAAGGCACTCGGCGTCTACCGCGTGCCGGTCAAGTTGCACGCCGACGTGAAGCCCGAAATTCGCGTCTGGGTCATCAAGCAGTAGCACGACTCGACCGGTGGGAGGGGGCTCCGAACCGGGGCCCCCTCCGCGCGTTTCGCTCCGCACGTCATTGTGTGCACCGCTCTTGCCTGACACGAGCATCAGACCCACCAACCCCGATCCCATGGCTGCTTCCGTTCCGCATCCAGCCCAGACGTCGCTCGAGATCGCGCAGCGTGCGGCGTCGATCCTGCTGGAGCACAAGGCGAACGACGTCGTGCTGCTCAGCCTGGAAGGCGTGTCGGACATGACCGACTTCTTTCTCATCGCCAGCGGCACGTCGGATACGCACGTGCGCTCCCTCGGCAACTCGGTGCTCGAGGACATGAAGCGCGACTGCGGCCAGATGGCGCATCATGTGGAGGGGCTGTCGCAGGGTCGTTGGGTGCTGCTCGACTACGTCGACGTCGTCGTTCACATCTTTCATCCGACGCTGCGCAGCTTCTACCAGATCGAGCGGCTCTGGGCGGACGCCGAGACGGTGCCGGTGCAGTCGACGCGCTGAGCGTTCGTCGGCCTGCGCGCGAACCGTCGGCGCGCGTCGTCGGTGGTTTGTCCAGGGCGCGCATCCGCCTATTCCTGTCGGGTTCGGGAGACTAACTTTTGCCCGTGCGTTCCCCCCTCCTCGCGTCGGCGCTCGTGCTCGCTGCCTGCGGCCCCGCCGACCGCGGGAGCACCGACTCCGCGCGCGAGACGAGCGCGGTCGCGAGCGGCGTGCACCGTACCGACAACCTCGTGTTGCGGATCCCACGCAATGGTGGTGAGGTGCGCGTGTTCGCCTATCCGCGCCTCGACACCATCGTGTGGAACGGTGCCGAGGCTCCGGCGCCGGCACGCATCCTGGCGTTCGACGAGGAGGAGGGGGTGATCTCGCTCGTCGACTCTCGCGGGCAGCCGGCGCGAATCGACTTTCGACAGGGCGCGGGAAGCACGGTCACCAAGTCGAAGCTCACCGGAATCGCGTCGAACGACGGATCCACCATTTATGGCATCACCGCGGACGGGGTGGTGGAGCGCTTCGCGAGGAGCGGCGCCTGGAAGTGGAAGCCGCCGGTCGCCGCGCGCGCCGTATTCCCGCAGCCCGACGCCTCGCTGCTCGTGCTCGGTGAGCGAGGCGGAGCATCGGTCGTGTGGAAGGTGCGGCCGCCAAGCACCAAGATCGCTGATTCCGTCGTGCTGCCGCGTGTCGACCGCGCACTGCGCACGCAGGTTGGCGACCTGCTCTTCCTCGCGACTGAAAAAGAGCTCACCGGCGTGCGCACGCGGAGCATGGAGCGCACGGCGAGCGTGGCATTCGACGAGCCCGTCGAGGTTCTGGCGGCGACGCCGAGCGGAGACCGCGTGTTCG
>DATEOG010000106.1:0-10251 GCA_035274345.1 Gemmatimonadaceae bacterium | reverse complement strand
TCGGGGGCGAACAGGAACACCATTCCGCCGTCCGCGAGCTTGGGCAGCAGCCGCTCGGCACGCTCGGGCTCCATCGCCGGACAGCCCTGACTGCGACCCGCCTTGCTGGGCGTGACGTACGGCGCCCCGTGCGCGACGACGCCCCGCGCGAATGCCTTGTCGTTGAAGCCGGTCGATACCCCCATCAGCCGTAGTCCGACCGCGCTGTAACGCCTGCCGGCGGACTTCCCGCTGAAATCGTAGACCGACTTGGCGACGTACAGGCCGAGCGACGTGGCGTTGCTCCCCGATGCATTCGAGAATCTGGTGGGCACGCCGTTTCTGTCGGCCGAGCCACGCCCGGCCGCAACGGTGAACGGGCCGTCCACGACACGCATCTGCTCCATGTCGAACACGTAGCCGCGCTTGGCCGTGTTGGGCAGGCCGTAGTCCACGAAGTACAGAAGCGGCTTGCGTACCTGATCAGGGTGCGCCGCCTTGAACGCGAAGTAGCTGCGGAACGCCGACTCGAGCGCCTCTGGTCGGCTCAGCGGCTTGACCGCTCCCGTGAACGCAGCGATCGCCGACCGCGTGAGAGAGGCCAGTGAGCTCGAGCGGTCGGTAGAATCCGCTACGACGGTAGAGTCGATCTCGACGTCGCCGCCGACGAAGCTGACGGCGGCCTGGAGCACCGGTCCGGAGTGGTCACGGGAGGGGGCGAAGTGGGCGCCCGCTATGAGGAGCGCGCTCGAAGCGAGGAGCGCGTTCTGAAGAATGACAGCTGGTCTCATGGTCTCCCGGTTAGGGCAGCATCGCCCGTTACGAACGTAACTTAACCGGTTCCCATGACGTTTTAAAGTGTTGCCGTCCAACGAGTTATGGTAGCGCTCGCCAGGTGTTTACGGCGATGCACTGCCACCGGCGACTGGTTCGCAGGCGGGCTCGACGATACTTGCACGCATGTTTCCATCCGTCGAGATTTCGAGTATTCCTCCTCACCCCGCTATGACGCCTGCTTCCGCCGTCCTTCGAGCCAGCCACACCGCTGTGCTCGCTCTCTTGCTCTCCGCCGCTTGTGGCGGATCCGGTTCCACGGGACCAGGGTCGGGCCAACCCTCGACCACCCATCCACAGGGAAATATCAGCTCGACGCTGACCCTCACGGGCCGGCCGCACGGAGTGGCCATCGCGAGCAGCGGCCGATTCTGCGTGTCGCAGATCGATGGCGCTTCCGTGACGTGCGGAATGCTCACTGCCACCGACGTCACACTGCTGAACCCCATCCTGGTCGATCTGCAACCGGCCCACGTCGCCCTCTCCGCCGACGGCAACCAGGCGTACACCGCCAACCAGTACGGCAGCAGTTTGAGCATCGTGAACGTCGGCACCTCTGCCGTCGTCGCCACGCTCCCGCTCCCCAGCAACGGGTTCAACGTCCTCGCTGATCCCGGAAGCTCGCGTGTTTACGTGACCACCTCGACCGGATCGCTGCAGGTCGTCAATGCCACCACGCGCACGATCGTGAGCCAGGTCGCGACCGGGCCGGCGTCGAACGGCCTCGCCCTCGATCGCGCGGCCGGCATCCTGTACGTCAGCTCGATCACCGCGGGCACCGTCGCCGCCGTCAACACGACGACGAATGCGGTCGTGCGGATCTACCCGGTGAGCGCGATGCCGCAGCGCATCGCGCTGTCGGCGGACGGCAAGACGCTGTTCGTCGCGAACGAGTCCGGAGGTCTCGACATACTGGACGTGACCAGCGGCGCTCGCTCGGCGGTGCCGGGCGTGGATCCGGGAGCAGTCGGTCTCGCCCTCGCCCCCGACGAGAAGGTCGTCTACGTCACCAATCCGCCGGCGGGAAAGCTTCAGATCGTCGACGTCGCCACGCGCCAGGTCACGACGATCTCGGGGCTCAGCTCACCACGAAACGTCGCGTTCGGGCTCTCGGGCGCGGCCGCGGTGGTCACGGGCGAGGGGAACAAGGTCTACGTGATTCGCTGAACCGCGTTGCTCCTGCTTTCCGTGCGCCACCGATCGCTTCGCCGCTGGCCTGGGCGGGCCGGCCCCGGCTAGACTCCGGGCGGATGGGCCGCCTGCCAGGTGCCGCACTTCGAGCTGTCATCCCGAGCGAAGTCGAGGGATCGTCATCCCGAGCGAAGTCGAGGGATCTGCACTTCGAGCGAGGTGCATGTCTCTCGACTTGCTGCGCTCGCTCGGGATCTGCACTTCGAGCGAGGTGCATATCCCTCGACTCGCTGCGCTCGCTCGGGATGACGGGGAGGTGCAGATCCCTCGACTCCAGGCCGTGATTCCCCCACTCGTCACCGACCATGCTCGTCGCCGACTTCCGCGCCGCATACGCGCGCTACCGCGAGCTCGCCGAGAAGGCGCTCGCCCAGATGCCCGACGCGGAGCTCAACCGCGTGCTCGCCCCCGAGGGAAACTCGGCCGCCATGATCGTGCGCCACATGAGCGGGAACTTCGTCTCTCGGTTCACGAACTTCCTCACGGAGGACGGCGAGAAGCCGAACCGCGATCGCGACCGGGAGTTCGACGAGCGCCCCTACTCGCGCGCCGAGGTGAACGAGCTCTGGGCCAAGGGCTTCGCCGCGCTCGACGCCGCGCTGGCTCTGCTCGGCGATGACGACCTTCAGCGCACCGTGACGATTCGCCAGCAGCCGATGACGGTCCACGCCGCGCTCGTCCGCTCGCTCGCCCACCTGTCGTACCACGTCGGCCAGATCGTCCTGCTCGCCCGCATCCACGCCGCCGAGCCCTGGCACTCGCTCAGCATCCCTCGCGGCCAGTCGCAGCAGTACAACGCCGCACCAGCTCGAGACAAGCGGCCGGGCTGATCACTTCACGCGTTCGCGCGGGGCTCATCGTGGAACGTGCTCGATGCACAGCCTTCGTCGCGCAACCTGTTTCACGCGGAGGCGCGGAGGGACGAGGAGGCGCGGAGAACGACTCTCGGGGTCGAGCTTAGCGCGCCCGGGCACGGGTTCTCTCCATCCACACCTTCAAAATCTTTGAAGGTCCGGCGGAGAGATCATTTCGCCTGGCTCCGCGCTTCCGCGGGCCCTGGCGGTAGAAGCCAACCTGGCGCTCCACTCCGCGCCTCCGCGTGAAACTCCGGCGCGAGAAAGCGTACTCGCATGTCCGGCGCGAAATCGAACTACTGCGCGGCCGCGTGACCGCTCTCACGCGGCGAAGCGATCAGCGCTCGAACAGCACTGACAACAGCCTCGGCGCCGCATCGGCCGCGGCGCTCTCCTCGATGTGCTCGCCGAGCGCGCGGAGCAAGAACCCCGCGGCGAGGCCGCCGTTCACGTATTCGCTCACGCTGTGTCGGTACGCGCTGACGGGGACCGTCTCGTTGGTGTCGGCATCCTCGAAGTGCGCCTGTCCGCCGCGAAGCTGGCGGTACGGGTGAAGCTCGCACAGAAAGAGCTCGCCACCGAGCCGCAGCACCCGCGCCGCCTCGGCGTAGATCGGGCCGAGGTCGCGCACGTGCTCGAGCACGAGGTTGCCGACCACGACGTCCATCGACGACGCGGCCACCGGCCACGGCCGCGTGATGTCGTGCTCGACGAATCGCACGTGCTGCGAGCGCACGCGTCGTCGCGCCACATCGAGCATTCCCGGGGAGAAGTCGAGCGCAACGAGCTCGCGCGCCTGCGTGGCCAGCCATTCCGAGTTCTTCCCCGTGCCACAGCCCAGCTCGAGAACTTTCGAGCCCGCAACGTGCAGTGGTGACCGACGAACGACGCGCGCGTCGAGATCGCGCGTGGCGTTGTGGTCATCATCGTACCGCCGTGACCAGCGGTCATACGCCTGCGCGACGTCCGATCCCTCCTCGGCGCGGCGTACTTGAGGCTTTCCCGTCATTCTGGAATCTTATTCGTCATGCAGCACCGTCGCCTGCTCGTCGCCCTTGTTCTCGCCGCCGGCCTCGCGTCATGCCGGCGCGCGCCCGTGCTCCAGCCCGCACCCTCGCATCGGCAGGCGAGTGCGGCGGAGCTCGCGATCTACCGCGTACTCACCGAATCCACCTACGTACGCTCCACCGGACGGCCGATCGCCGTCGTCGAGACCTCGCTCGATTCGGTGTGCACCAGCGCGGAGTGCCCCCCGCTCGAGCGGCGCTGGGGGATCGAGTCGCCGTGGTGGGCGGGCGTCGCCGGCTCCGAGGGCGGCGCGACCGCGGCCAACGCCGCGCTTCTCAGGCATGCCGCCGACACGGTCGACCTGCACGCCATCGCCGACGGCCGACCCGACATCATCGCCATCCCCACGCGCCAGCTCCCGGTCGCGTGGAGCACCGAGGGGATGTGGGGCGAGTTCCAGTACTACAACCGCGGTGCCGCTGGTGTGCTCCGCTTCTCACCGATCGGGTTCACACCGTCGGGGAAGGAGGCCATCGTGTTCGCGCGGTGGGAGTGCGGTCCGATGTGTGGCCACACCGTCGTCGCCGCGCTCCGATCCGATTCGACGTCGTCGTGGCAGATCGCGGACATGCTCCTCCTCAGCTCCAGGAAGCCGAGCGTGACGGTGCGCGCGGAGTGAGCGTGCGGGGCGGCGACGTACAGCTCCTCGCCGTCCCCTACGATTCCGCACACCGCGCGCGCCGCATGGGCGCGGGGCCGATGCATCTCGTCGCCCTCGGTCTGCTCGACCGGCTGCGTGAGGCGGGGCACGAGGCAGATCTGCGCGAGCTGGCGCCGTCGAGCGACAGTTGGGTCGCCGAGATCGGCACCGCATTCGACCTCGACCGGCAGCTCGCGAACGAGGTGGCGGCGGCGCGGCTCCGGAACTCGTTCCCCCTCACCCTCGCCGGCAACTGCATGACGAGCGTCGGCACCGTCGCCGGGCTCGGGGCGGGGACGACCGGCGTGCTCTGGTTCGACACGCACGGCGACTTCAACACTCCCGAGACGACGACCGGCGGATTTCTCGACGGGATGGCCCTGGCGACGCTCGTCGGCCGGTGCTGGACGTCGCTCTCGGCCGGCGTGCCGGGGTTCAGGCCGGTCGCGGAGGAGAACGTCGTGCTCGTCGGCGGGCGCGACCTCGACCCAGCGGAGGAGGAGCTGCTGGCCGCGAGCGGGCTCACACATCTGCGCGTCCAGTCCGTCGCGACGCATCTCGACGCCGTGCTCGAGGCACTGGGGCGGCGCGTGGACGGGCTCTACGTTCACGTGGACCTCGACGTGCTCGACGCGAGCGAGGGGCGGGTCAACGCGTACTCGGGCGGGGCGGGACTTACCGGATCCGCGCTCGTCGGGGCGATCCGAACGGCGGGGCGGCGATGCCGGGTGGTGGCGGGCGCGATCACGGCGTTCGATCCGGTGTACGACACCGACGGACGCGTCGGTCAGACTGCCATCGACGTCGCGCTCGCCCTCTCCGCCGCCGCGGTCGTACCGCGGTAACCGCGGCACTGGCGGCAGGGTCCGATACCGGGAAGATTGACCTCAGGACGAGAGGCCCGTACGGCCGCGTCCGCCCCACCCGCTTTCATCGAAACCGAAGGACTTCATGCCCCGCAGATTCGCGCTCGCCCTCTGTCTCGCCTTCACGGCGCCCCTGGTCGCCTGCCAGGGGACCGAGAACGTCACCGGCACCCCTATCGGTACGACCGAACCGCGGACGCTGGCGAGCATGACGCCGCTCATCGTGAAGTCGCTCACCGTGACGAGCTCCGAAACCGCCTTCGGGTTCCCGAACTCTCGCACGACCACACCGCCGATCGTCCTCGTGTACCTGGTCGAGGACGGGAAGACGGTGTCGCTCGGCTTCCCGGACCTGGTGCAGCCGATCCTGTTCGCGAAGCTCACTGCCAAGAACGGCGTCGACGTCACAGACCTGCCGATCCTCGATAAGTGACCGTGTCCGGCGCCCCGCGCACCGATTCGGCGAAGCCGATCAATCTCGCGGAGAAGCTCGCCGGGTTCACCGAGCATTGGCAGCCACGAACCGTGGCCGAGTTCAACGGCCACGACGTCATGGTCGTGAAAGCACAGGGCGAGTTCGTGTGGCACAAGCACGATGAGACGGACGACCTCTTTCTCGTGCTGCGCGGCGAGCTGACGATCGAGCTTCGCGATCGAAGCGTGACGCTTCGTGCCGGCGACCTGTTCGTCGTCCCGAAGGGGGTCGAGCACCGACCCGTGGCCAATGAGGAGGTACACGTGCTGCTCATCGAGCCGTCAGGAACGCCGAACACGGGCGACCGCGCGACGGCGCAGCCGAGGCGCGTGGTCTGACGTGCCGGCGAAGGAGTACGCAGTCACGACGGTCGAAGAGTATCTCGCGTCGCTCCCCGACGACCGTCGTCGGGAGATCGAGCGCGTGCGGCGCGTCGTGCGCAAGAACCTTCCCGCGGGCTACGTGGAAGGAGTGGGATTCGGCATGATCTGCTACAGCGTGCCACTCTCCGTGTATCGCGACACGTACAACAAGCAGCCGCTCATGTACGCAGCGCTCGCGTCGCAGAAGAACCATCTGTCGCTGTACCTGATGCCCGTGTACCCCGACAACGCGCTCGAGAAGCGATTGCGCAACGGATTCGCCGCGGCGGGCAAGAAGCTCGACATGGGAAAGTCGTGTATCCGTTTCAAGCACGCCGACGACCTGGAGCTCGATGCGATCGGCGACATCGTGGCCGCCGTCCCGGTCGAGCGGTGGATCGAGATCGCGAGATCGGTGCGGCGGAAGTAGCCGGACACGTTTCCGGATTCCGCGTAACAGGAGGCATTACCCCTACGACATCTCACGCTGAGCCGCCGAGAACGGCGAACTCTGACTGCGTTGGTGGTCTCGGCGCTGGGCTCGAGAACGGCGAGCTGACTGCGTTCTTAGTCTCGGCGCTGGGCCCAAGAACGGGCGGGGCTAATGGGATGAGGCGGATCGAGCGGATGCTAGAGCAACTGCAAGAGCCAACTGCAAGCCGCTGGCGCACCAGCGCGCGTTCCAACTTACGAACGAACTGAATTTTTTAGGGGTCGCGACGAGAGACTCGACGTGGCGGACCCCAAAAAAGTGCAGTTGTCGTTGCCGTTGGCAGTTCTGCTTCTCCCCATCAGAGGCAGTTTGTCGTTGCCGTTGCAGTTGCCCTAGCATCCGCTCGATCCGCCTCATCCCATTAGGCCCTCCGTTCTTGATCCCAGCGCCGAGACTACCAACGCAGTCGAACACGCCGTTCTAGAGCATCTGCGGAGAGTGATCGCCGCTACGACCGCACGCGCGCCATGGCGCGGAGCCAACCGCCGTGCAAGGCGTCGCTCACCGTCGGGTTCTCCTGCGGTGTGAACGTGCGCTCGACGCGCCGCACGCCTTTCTCGCCCAGCGGCGGATAGATGCCGGCGTGCATACCGGCGAGCCGCGCCGCGCCCCACGCCGTCGTTTCGACCACCACGGGCCGCTCGACGGGGATGCGGAGCTGATCCGCCAGCGTCTGCATCAGCCAGTCGTTCGCCGCCATCCCGCCGTCCACGCGCAGCGCCCGCAACGGGACACCGTCTTCGCCGAACGCGTTCGCCAGGTCGCGTGTCTGGTACGCCACCGACTCGAGCGCGGCGCGCACGATGTGGGCGCGGCCGCTGTCGCGCGTGAGCCCGATGAGCGCGGCGCGCGCATCGGGGTCCCACCACGGCGCGCCGAGTCCCGTGAACGCCGGGATGCAGTACACGCCTTCGGACGACGGGATGCTCGCCGCGACCGTCGCGCTCTGCGCGGCGTGCTCGATCAGGCCGAGCTGGTCGCGCAGCCACTGCACCACCGTGCCGGCGTTGAAGATGCTTCCCTCGAGCGCGTAGGTCACCACGCCGGCGAGACGGAGCGCGACGGTGCCGAGCAGGCGGTGGCGAGATACGCGCGCCGAGTCGCCGGTGTGGACGAGCACGAAGCATCCCGTGCCGTACGTCGCCTTGGCTTCGCCCGGTGCGACGCAGTCCTGGCCCACGGCGCCGGCCTGCTGGTCACCGACCATCGCGCGCACCATGATCGGCGCGCCGAACAGGTCGGATGTCGTGCTGCCGAAGTCGTCGGCGCTGTCGCGCACGGTGGGGAGGATCGACGACGGCACGTCGAACAGCGCGCACAGATCCTCGTCCCACTGCTGCTTGTAGATGTCGAACAGCAGCGTGCGCGATGCGTTCGTCGCGTCGGTGGCGTGGACGGTGCCGCCGGTGAGCTTCCAGAGCAGCCACGTGTCGATCGTGCCGGCGAGCAGTTCGCCCTTCTCGGCGCGCGCGCGCACGCCCGGCACCTCGTCGAGGATCCACGCGAGCTTGGTCGCGGAGAAATAGGGATCGAGCAGCAGTCCCGTGCGACCGACCAGCTCGACGGCGCGAGGATCGCTCGCAAGCACGCGGCAGCGCTCGGCCGTGCGACGGTCCTGCCACACGATGGCGCGCTGCACGGGCTTGCCCGTCGCGCGATCCCATACGACGACCGTCTCGCGCTGCACGGCGATGCCGATGCCGGCCACGTCCTTGGCGACGAGCTTCGCGGCGGCGAGCGCCTCGCGCGCGCACGCGATGGTGGTCGCAAAGATCTCGTCGGCGTCGTGCTCGACCCAGCCGTCGGCGGGGAAGTGCTGGCCGAACGGCTTCTGTACTTGTGCCAGCACGGCGCCGTCGTCGGCGAAGAGCATGGCGCGGGTGCTCGTGGTGCCGGCGTCGAGCGCGAGAACGGGCATGGTGCGAATCGGGGTGAGCGCCCGCGTGAGCGGACGGCTGGATCGGCTGGGGGCAGCGGGCCACGAACATGCGGGCGCGTGCGAAGGTGGGCAAGCCGACTTGACGGGCTCACGGCGCCGAGTGGTATTCACCGCATGTACGCTCGCACGACCCTCGCGCTGGGCGTCGCCATCGCCGCATGCGCCCGCTCCGCGCCGACAGGCAGTGCAGATCCCTCGACTTCGCTCGGGATGACGAAGACGGTCATTCCGAGCGAGCGCAGGCTGGATGTCATTCCGAGCGAGCGCAGGCCGGATGTCATTCCGAGCGAGCGCAGCGAGTCGAGGAATCCGCACCTGCCCGCCGAGGCCGAGTGGCGCAGCTACGGTCACGATCCCGGCGGGATGCGCTTCTCGCCGCTCGCGCAGATCGACCGCGGGAACGTGTCGCGGCTCGTGCGCGCGTGGACGTATCACACCGGCGAGCTCGAGACGCGCAGCGACAGCGCGAGCTCGCGCGACGTGCGCCGCCCACCGGCGTTCCAGACGACGCCGCTGGCGATCGACGGCGTGCTCTATCTCTCCACGGCGTACCAACGCGTCATCGCGCTCGACGCCGAAACGGGGCACGAGCGCTGGAAGTTCGACCCGTACGCGGGGCGCGAGCGGCCGCGCACAGGCTCGCCGCATCGCGGCGTCGCATACTGGGAGGGGCGCGGGCTCGACGGCGCGCGCGACGCGCGCATCATCTACGGCACGATCGACGGCCGGCTGATCGCGCTCGACGCGGCGACCGGGCGCCCCGTGACATCGTTCGGCGACAACGGCGCGGTGAATCTCCGCGCCGGGATGACCGACGTGCCGGGTGCGTACGGGATGACGTCGCCGCCCAGCATCTATCGCGACCTCGTAATCACCGGCGCGCTCGTGCCAGAGGGTGTGGCGCGCGGTCCGAGCGGCGACATCCGAGCGTGGGACGTACGCACGGGGAAGCTCGTGTGGCGGTTCCACACCGTACCGCGCGAGGGGGAGCCAGGGAACGACACGTGGGAGCCGGGATCGTGGCGCGATCGCACCGGCGTCAACGTGTGGTCGATCATGACGGTCGACGCCGAGCGAGGGCTCGTCTTCCTTCCGATCGGCTCAGCCGCGTCCGACTTCTATGGTGGCGATCGCAAGGGCGCGAACCTCTACGCCAACTCCATCGTCGCGCTCGACGCGGCCACCGGCCGGCTGCGCTGGCATCGTCAGCTCGTGCACCACGACATCTGGGACTACGACGTGATGGCGCCGCCGGCGCTGGTGACGATCCGCCGCGGTGGGCGCGACATCCCCGCCGTCGTCGCACTCACGAAGAGCGGGTTGATGTTCCTGTTCGATCGTCGCACGGGCGATCCGCTCTTCCCGATCGAGGAGCGGCCGATGCCGGCGAGCCACGTACCCGGTGAGCAGGCGTGGCCGACGCAGCCCTATCCCGTGAAGCCGGCGCCACTCTCTCGGCACACCGCGATCACCGCGAGCGATCTCACCGATGTCACGCCGGAGTCGCGCGCGTTCTGCTCGAAGTTGTTCGCGCAGTTCGCCGTGAGCGG
>DATEOG010000105.1:0-12104 GCA_035274345.1 Gemmatimonadaceae bacterium | reverse complement strand
CGTCTGGATCTCGCGCTCGAGCACTTCACGCGAGCCGGCGACGTCGTGGCGCGACAGCTCCTCGAGCGAGAGCGCGAGCGCACCGACCCGGTCGGCGAGCGCCGACGCCGAGCGCGCCACGTCGCTGAAGCGCTCGCGCTCCGCCTTCGGGAGTGCGTTCAGGCGGCGGATCACCTCGTCGCGATCGGACATCGCCTGACGCGCACGATCTCCACTCGGGCCGCTGAGCGCAGTGGCCGCGTAGCTCGCCGGCGGCGACGCATCCATCCCCGACGGCAGCGCCGGAGCACCCATTCGACTGAGCGCACGCCGCTCGGCGCGCTGCTCGCGGAGCCGCGCCCGCGAGACCGGATTGAACATCGCGCGCACGTACTCGAAGAACTCCTCGACCACCTCCATCAGCTCGCGGTCGCGCGGCTGACGGAACACGTCGCGCCAGTCGTATCCCTCGCTCCAGAGCTTCGCGTACTGGAACGCGATGATGATGCTCCACAGCACGGTGATCGGGAAGAAACCGCCGTGCCCGAACACCGAGAACAGCAGGATCACGCCGTTGACGAACAAATATGGCGCGACCTTCTTCCGGAACGCGACGACGTGCGGATTCTCCCAGCGGCGCAGCTCGTCCACCGAATGACCAGCCGTCGGAGGACGCACGGCGTCGCCCGGTTGGCGCCCCTGAAGGGGATACGGCGGCGGCGGGAAGGCGTAGCTGGAATCGTACGGCGTCCCCTGCCCCGACGGCCGCGCACCGATTCCCGACGCCCGCGACACGATGTCCTGCTCGAGCCGTCGACCGTAGTCCGCCGCGGAGTCCATCCCCCGCGCGCTGCCTGCGTCCGTCTGCGGCTTCGAGCTCGAGGGACGCGGGGTCGGCACTACGCCCGAGTCCAGCGCGGTGACGAGCGCGGATGCCGACGGGAACCGATTCGCCGGCTCCTTCTCGAGGAGCATCATCACCGCCCGCGCCAGATCCGTCGGCACGTCGGTGCGCCGCTGCTCAACCGGGATCGGCCGCTCCGAGATGTGCTTCACGAGCATCGCCGGCGTGCTCGACGCCACGAAGGGCGGCTCGCCCGTGAGCATCTGGTAGCCGAGGATGCCGAGCGAGTAGAGGTCGCTGCGCCCGTCGATCTCGCGCTCGCCCGCCGCCTGCTCCGGCGACATGTACGCCGGCGTGCCGATCGCCATTCCGGTCGCGGTGAGCCGACTGTCTCCCTCGCTGTCCATCGCGCGAGCGATACCGAAGTCGGTGACGAGCGGCCGCCCGGACGCCTGTTCGAGCAGGATGTTGTCGGGCTTGATGTCGCGGTGGACGACGCCGCGGTCGTGCGCGTAGGCGAGGGCGTCCGACACCTCGCGCAGCACCTTGCGCGTCTCGTCGACCGTGAGGACGCCGCGCTCGTGCAGGCGCTTGGCGAGGTTGTCCCCGCTCACGTACGCCATCACGAAGAAGACGAGGCCTTCCTGCTCGTCGACCGTGTAGATCGGAACGATGTTCGGGTGCGAGAGCTGGGCGGCGGTCTCCGCCTCGCGCAGGAAGCGCGACTTGATCTCGCTTCGGAAGGCCAGCTCGGGAGGGAGCAGCTTGATCGCGACCTGCCGCTTCAGTCGCCGGTCCTTGGCACGGTACACGATGCCCATGCCGCCCCGCCCGATCTCGCAGTCGAGCTCGTAGTGGGCCGCCAGCGCGCGTTCGACATGGGCGCGCAGTTCGTCATCCGCGGCAGAGGCGAGCGGGTCAGGCACTCGTTGGGTGGGCAAAGTGAGGCACGAAGCGGACATAGTAGCACCGCATCACGACGCGGGAAAGGATGACCGCCACGGCGGCAGGGACACTACGTCACGATGACCGCAAATGGTGTCAGAGCCTGCCGACGTGTCGCGGCGAGGATGGAATGGAGTGTGCGACCTGCGGGTGTCCCGGTCCGCCTGCGATGGCAGTATCGGTCATCGCGGTCGGACCGCCCTCTTACAGTCAGGATCCGACATGGCAACACGCCAGACGCTCCCCGTGCTACCTCTGCGGGGCACTGTAATTTTTCCAGGCCTCACCGCCCCCATCGCCGCCGGACGGCCGGGGACGCTGCGGGCCATCGAGGCGGCACTCAAGGGCGACCGTCTCGTCTTTGCCGTCGCGCAGCGCGACAACACCGACGAGCCCACTCCCGAGATCCTCTATTCGATGGGGGTGATCGCCCGCATCGGGCAGATCCAGCGCGGACTCGGCGGTGTTCAGCTGCTGCTGCAGGGTGAGCAGCGCGCGTCGTCGCTGCAGTACGTGATGACCGACAACTACCTCAGCGCGGTCGTGACGCCGGTCGAGGAGATGGCGCCGGTCAACGAGAACGACCCGGCGTTCGTGGCGCTGTACAAGGAGATCCGCGAGCGCGCAGCCGAGCTTGGCGAGCGGCGTGGCCTTCCCGAAGAGGTCGTCCACCAGGTGCTCGACGCGGTCACCGACGCGGGCAAGTTCGCGGACCTGGTCGCGGGCTACATCGAGCTTCCCGTCGCGGAGCGGCAGGGGCTGCTCGAAAACCTCTCCGTCGAGGATCGCCTCCGGCGCGTGCTCGTACACGTGCAGCGGCAGATCGGCATGATCGAGATGCAGGAGGAGATCAAGTCGCAGGTCCAGGAGGAGCTCGGCGAGCGCCAGCGCGAGATGTACCTGCGCGAGCAGATGAAGGCGATCCAGAAGGAGCTCGGCGACGACGATCAGAGCAAGGAGATCAGCGAGCTTCGCGAGAAGCTCGACAAGCTCGAGCTGCCGGCGACGGCGCGCACGGAGGTCGAGCGCGAGCTCGGCCGCCTCGAGCGCGCCGGTCGCGAGTCGATGGAAGCGCAGGTCATCCGCACGTACCTCGAGTGGATCGCCGAGCTGCCGTGGAACGTGCGCTCGGACGACAACCTCGATCTCACGCGCGCGCAGACTGTGCTCGACGAGGATCACTACGGGCTTCCGGACGTAAAGGACCGTGTGCTCGAGTTTCTCGCGGTGCGCCAGCTCCGCGCGCAGGAGATGGCCAACGAGGTGGAGACGACGGGTGAGGTGCCCGTCGGCAAGCTGAAGGAGCATCGCGACGACGCGACGCCGGCGCTCGGCCCCGTGGACGACGAGCGCCCCGTGACGGACACCAAGGAGGCGAAGGCGCGCGCGATGGCGAAGGGCCCGATCCTTCTCTTCACGGGTCCGCCGGGCGTGGGCAAGACATCGATCGCCAAGTCGATCGCGCGCTCGCTCGGGCGCGAGTACGTGCGTGTCGCGCTCGGAGGCGTGCGCGACGAAGCGGACATCCGCGGGCACCGCCGCACCTACGTGGGCGCAATGCCGGGCCGAATCATCCAGGGACTCAAGCAGGCCAAGACGCGCAATCCCGTCTTCCTGCTCGACGAGGTCGACAAGCTCGGACAGTCGTTCCAGGGCGATCCGGCGAGCGCACTGCTCGAGGTGCTCGATCCGGCCCAGAACGACACGTTCACGGATCACTATCTCGGCATCCCGTTCGACCTGAGCGAGGTGCTGTTCATCGCGACGGCGAACTTCATCCAGAACATCGCGGGACCGCTCATCGACCGCATGGAGGTCGTGGAGTTCGCCGGATACACCGAGCGTGAGAAGGCGGAGATCGCGAAGAAGTACCTGATCCCGCGTCAGATCGAGGAGTCGGGGCTCAAGAGCAAGAACGTCGTGTTCACCGACGACGCCGTGATGAGCATCGTGTCGAACTACACGCGCGAGAGCGGCGTGCGCCAGCTCGAGCGGCAGGTGGGCGCGGTGGCGCGAAAGGTCGCCCGCAAGCTCGCGTCGGGCGGCACCGACGATCTCACGATCTCGCCCGAGGACGTGCGCGAGCTGCTCGGGCGGCCGCGCGTGCACCCCGAGCGCGCGAACGAGGAGAACGAGATCGGCGTGGCGGCCGGCATGTACTACACGCCGATGGGCGGCGACATCATGTTCGTCGAGGCGGCCATCCGCCGGCTGCACGGCGCGCAGCGCGCCACGGATAGCCCGGACGACAAGGTGCAGGTGAGCGGATGGGGCAACGTGTCCCTCATCCTCACCGGGCAGCTCGGCGATGTCATGAAGGAGAGCGCACGCGCCGCGCTGACCTACGCCGCGACGCACGCATCGGCGCTCAAGATCCCGGAGGACCGTCTGGGCTCGATCGAGGTGCACGTGCACGTGCCGGCGGGCGCGATCCCGAAGGACGGGCCGAGCGCCGGCGTGGCGATCTCGGTGGCGCTCGTGAGCGCGATGGCAGGACGTCAGGTGCGTCGCGACGTTGCGATGACCGGCGAGATCACGCTGCGCGGCCGCGTGCTTCCGATCGGCGGGTTGAAGGAGAAGGTGCTGGGCGCACACCGTGCCGGGATCACCACCATCATCCTGCCGAAGGACAACGAGGCGGACATCGAGGACATTCCAGAGGAAGTGCGGAACAAGCTCACTTTCCACTGCGTGTCCACGCTCGACGAGGCCTTCGCGATCGCGCTGATTCCGGTCGCGAATGGAACCACTGCCCCGGCGCAGCCTTCGCTCATGGAGGAGGCCGAGCAGACGGCCGAAATCGGGGCGGGCGCCTGAGCCCGAACCCGGGGGCTATCGCGCGGCGAACGGAGGTATTACTGTTCGTCCCAGCGACGCACCCCGTGCTTCTGCTCGGGGTATAGTTCCGACGGATTGGGGCCTGCATTGCGCGGGCCCTTTTTCGTTTCTGCCCCGCGTCGCTACGCACGCGGCACAGTGTCGAGCGCGTAGGGCAGCCCCCGCGTGAGGGCGCCATTCACGCGGACATGTGATCGACGACGCATCCGTGCCGCCGACCACGAACACATTGAGGAGTTCAGCTATGCGTACGACCGGCACCGTGAAGTGGTTCAACGACACCAAGGGCTTTGGCTTCATCACTCCCGCGAACGGCGAAAAGGATTGCTTCGTGCATCATTCCGCCATTCAGGGCCACGGCTTCAAGACCCTCGCCGAGGGCGAGTCCGTGGAGTTCGACGTGGTTCAGGGCGCGAAGGGCCCGGCTGCGGAGAACGTCGTCAAGCTCGGCCGCTAAACGGCGAGTCGGACGGTCCGGACGCGATGTCGCGCTGAACTCGTCCACTAAGACAAACGCCCCGATCGCATCGCGATCGGGGCGTTTGCGTTGTGTGTGATGCGTGGTGGGTGGTGGAAGCAGGAGCGTTCCGGGACCGTTGCCACTCACCACTCAGCACCCACCACTCACCACTCACCACTCACCACTCACCACTCTCTCACGGAGTCATCGCGCCGAACACGGCGAGCTTCCACGGCACGCTGCGCAGCGGTTCCGGCTCGGTACCGGGGATGAAGTATTCCGTGTAGCGCCGCTCGGGCGGTGTGGTGCTGTCGGCGGGGAGACCGGTTGCCCGGTCGAGCTCCGCGACGACGAAGCCCAACGGCGGCGTCCACGCCGACGCCGGCATCGGACGGTTGGCGTAGTACTTCGCCATCATCGCACCCCAGATGGGTGCGGCGAGCGACCCGCCGGCAACGCCCGGCGCGATCATCGTCGGGCGGTCGAAGCCAAGCCAGACCCCCGCGACCAGGTCCGGCGTCATCCCCATGAACCAGACATCAACGTTGTCGTTCGTCGTTCCGGTCTTGCCCGCGACCGCGACGTTCGTCGGCACGGCGCGGCGCGCCGGCCCACCCGTGCCACGCTCCGCGGCGTCGCGCATCATGTCACGCACGATGAACGCGATGCGCGGATCGATCACCGCTTCCGGCACCGACGCGCCGCGCTGGAACGCGACCTTTCCCGCCGCGTCTTCGATGCGGGTGACGAGCCGAGGCTCGACGGTGCTGCCGAGGTTCGCCCACACCGTGTACGCGGCCACGTAATCGAGCGGACGAACGGCAGATGCGCCGAGCGCGCTCGCCGGTACCTCGGCGACCGGCGTCGCGATCCCGCCGCGATGCGCGATGGCCGCCATCGAATCCAGTCCGACGCGCATCGCGAGCTGCACCGCAACCGGATTGCGCGAATGAATCAACGCCTCGCGCATCGTGATCGGTCCGAGAAACTTTCCGTCGGAGTTGTCGGGACTGTAGACGCGGCCGTTGTCGAGCCTGATCGACAGCGCGGTGTCCGGCACGATCGTCGCCGCGCTCAGACTGTCCTCGAGCGCCTTCGCGTAGACGAACGGCTTGAACGAGGAGCCGGGCTGGCGCATCGAGAGCGTCGCGCGATTGAACGGCGCGAGCGCATAGTCGCGTCCTCCCACGAGCGCGCGTACGTCTCCCGTCTGCGGATCGATCGCCACGACAGCGCCTTCCAGCGCGTCGCGCTTGTCCTTCGCCGCCGCGAACGTGGGATGGTTGTAGCCCTTCCGCTGCTCGACCTGCGCGGTTCCGTCCACGAGCGCCTCGACGGCGGCGCGCTGCAGCGCCGGATCGAGCGTGGTGTGCACGCGGAATCCGCCCGTCGCCACATTCACACCGAGTCGTTCCGCTGTCTGCCGAACCGCATCCACGAAATACTGTGCGGGCGCCGAGGTGCCGCCGTCCTTCACGGTCGTCACGGGCTCCTGCTTCGTACGCTCCGCAAGCGCCGGCGTGATGAACCCCTGCTCCGCCATCAGGCCGAGGATCAGGTTCCGGCGTGCTTTGGCCTTGTCAGGGTAGCGCGTCGGGTCGTAGCCCACTGGCGTCTTCGGAAGCGCCGCGAGCGTCGCCGCCTCGGCCAGCGTGAGGCGCGAAGCCGTCTTGCCGAAGTAGTGCCGCGCGGCGGATTCGACCCCGTACCACCCGTGGCCGAAGTTGATCTGGTTGATGTACCCCTCGAGGATCTGCTCCTTCGAGTAGTGGCGCTCCATCTCGCGCGCGGCCTGCTGCTCGCGGAGCTTGCGTCCGAGGCCCAGGTCACGCCGGTCGATCTGGTCGGGATGCATGTTCCCGACGAGCTGCTGCGTGATCGTGCTCGCGCCGCCCCGGTGATCCCCCGTGATTCCTTCGAGGATCTTGCCTTTGATGGCGCCCGCGACGCCGATCAGGTCGACGCCGTCGTGCTGGTAGAACCGCTGGTCCTCCACCGCGACGAACGCCTGCCCGACGTACTTGGGCAGTGTGCGAATCGAGACCGTGGTGCGCGACTCGCGCCCGATCTCGCCGATGAGCGACCCGTCGCGCGCGTACACGAGCGACGACTGCGGCTGAGGAACGATCTGCCACACCGGCCCGGTGGACTTCGGTGCGGTCGTCGCAGTCTGAGCCGCGAGTGGCGCGGCGATAGCGATCGAGAGGAGGATGACGGCGCGAGCGCGCATTCGGCGAAGTCTATCGGCGACGCTGGGAGAATCGTGCGACGTGGATCACACCAGAACCCGGTCGTGAGTCGTGCGTGGTGTGTGCTGGGTGACTGCCGACGCTCGTCGTCGCGCGCCGTCACTCATTCCCTACGACCCACACCCCACAACCGGACTGTTGCCCCGTCCGCATCATGACGCGATCCTTCTCTCATGGCGCCCTTCGTCACACTCGCTCTCGCTCAGTTCCAGCCGCGGAAAGGGGACTACGACGGCAATCTCGCGCGCATCGGCGAGTTGCTGTCGCAGGCAGTCTCTCTCGATCCGCGTCCGGAGCTGGTGTGCTTCCCCGAGGCCGCGCTGAGCGGCTACTTCCTCGAGGGAGGGGTGCGGGAGCTCGCCGTCACCGCCGGCCGTCTCGCCGCGGATCTGCATCGCGTGCATGGCGACGGGCCGCCCGTCGACGTCTGCGTCGGCTTCTACGAGGTGTGGCGCAACAAGCTGTACAACAGTGCGCTCTACGTCTCGCTCGGGGAGACGATGCCGCTCGTGCGACACGTCCACCGCAAGGTGTTCCTGCCCACGTACGGGCTGTTCGACGAGGAACGCTTCGTCGAGCGCGGACGGGACCTCCGCGCCTTCGATACCCCCTGGGGACGCGCAGCGATCCTGGTGTGCGAGGACGCCTGGCACTCTCTCAGCGGGACGATCGCGGCGCTCGACGGCGCGCAGCTCATCATCGTGCCGTCCGCGCCCCCTGCACGCGGAGCATGGCCCAAGACGGACGAGGTGCCCGGCCCTGCCAGCGTATCGCGCTGGGAGCGGCTGACGCGCGACATGGCCGACGAGCACGGAGTGTACGTCGCATTGGCGAACCTCGTCGGCAGCGAGGCGGGAAAGCAGTTCCCCGGCTGCGCGATGCTGGCCGGTCCAAAGGGAGACGTGCGCGCTCGCGGACCACTCTGGGACGAGGCCATCGTCACGGCGACGATCGACTTGGCAGACGTCACGCGCGCGCGGGCGGACATGCCGCTCATCGCCGATCTCGAGACGATGATGCCACATCTGCGCGAGACGCTCGCCAAGCTGGATGCGGGAACGCCTCACCTGCTCGCCTACGACGGCATGGAGGCGCTGGCCGCATCGATGGGTGCTCCGGCCCCGGTGCCGGAGCGCGGCGGCGACACGAAGTCGGAAGGCGGGACCGGGCGCAGCGTCTGCGTCGTCCGTGCAGGCCCTATCAGCGGCCCCCCGCCCCTCGAGCTCGACGGAGCGATGGTAGAAGGGTGGCTCGTGCGCTTCCTCCGCGACGAGATGGGGCGGCGCGGATTCAGGAAGGTGGTCGTCGGCGTCTCCGGTGGGGTGGACTCCGCCGTGACCGCATTTCTCGCGGCGCGCGCATTCGGCGCGGAGAACGTGGTCGGGGTGCGCATGCCGTATCGCACGTCCAGCCCGGAGAGCCTCGCCCATGGGCAGCTCGTGATCGACGCGCTCGGCATCCAGGAGCGCACGGTGGACATCAGCGGCGCCGTCGACGGCTATCTCCAGCACGAGCCGCAGGCCGATCCGGCTCGCCGCGGCAACGTGATGGCGCGGATGCGCATGATCACGCTGTTCGACCTGTCCGCGAAGTACCACGCCATTCCGCTCGGCACCGGCAACAAGACCGAGCGCCTGTTCGGCTACTTCACCTGGCACGCCGACGACTCGCCGCCGATCAACCCACTGGGTGATCTCTTCAAGACCCAGGTCTGGGCTCTGGCCCGGCACCTGGGCGTCCCGGAGGTGATCGTCGGCAAGGCACCGTCGGCGGACCTGGTGGTCGGCCAGACGGACGAGGGCGACTTCGGCATCAGCTACCCGAAGGCCGACGAGCTTCTGAACTGGATGCTGAGCGGCTACTCCGCCGACGATCTGGTGGAACGCGGATTCGACGCTGCCGAGGTGGCGCTGGTGCGAAAACGTCTCGAGACGACCCACTGGAAGCGCCGCCTGCCCACCGTCGCGATGCTCTCCGGCTCGGCGATCGGTGAGAGCTACCTGCGGCCGGTCGACTACTGACTCGGCAGCGCGCTCGGTCGGCGGATTGACCGACGCACCAGGACCCGCAGGTCACCCCTCACGAATGCGCGAACGGAGCTTTCTCCTGACGCCCTGATCAGGCATCCTGACCGATTGATCAGCCGCGCATTCGTTCGGGTTTGCCTTGAAGGTCCGGGTACGTCCTCGAGCGCTGGTTCGGATCCTTCCGCTACGCTAGAACCGAAGGACCATCCGTCCCACCGAGTCGATCGCGTAGCACGCGGCGCGGCCGGTCGGCGGCTCGCCCCGAACGCGTCCGCGCTGCCCGGGGTGCTGGATCATCCACGCATCCGGCGAACGATAGAAGATCGTGCGCGGACGGCCCCTGGGATCGCGCTGATCAGCGGTTTCCGCGCAGGACCGGAAGGAGCGCCGATCTCCGCTGGCGAATTCGACCACCATCAGCCCCTCGTCATTCACCACGTACGGGTTGCCGCTCAGATCGGGCGTGTAGCCGTAGCCGCCGGACGGCGGCGGGGCCTCGTAGCTCTCCGACAGAGGGCGACCGTTGGCGTCGTACACCGACGGGTAATAGCCGTATCCGTAGCCGTAATCGGGGACGTAGAACACCGAGGCGGCGTTGTTCAGCCGATTACGGCCACGGCGATGATCCTGCTGGCGGAAGCGCGAGTCGGCCACGCCGATCGGGCCTGCGGTGGTCGGCGGAGGCCCTCGACGCTTCTGGGCGGCCACGGCGACCCGTGGGTCGCGACGCTGGGCGTCGGCCGTGGAGGTGGCCGCGAGAAGCATCATCCCACCGGCGATGATGATGGCGGCACGCGCTGCAGAGAATCTCGGGTCCATTTTCCTGCCTCCTCAAGTACCGCCATGAGACGCACAGGGCGCCACGCCTCTACACCATCTCACCTTGGCAGTTGCCGGCCTGTCACCCAATTCGACTTTCGTCCCATCTGGACCGCCCCAGCCCGCCTCGCCGGCCCGATTCGGGAGGCTGGGGAATCCCTCGCCAGAGGATCTCCGCGGGCATGCTCTTGGCAAAGTCCCGGGTCATGGCGAGCACACGGTCTGGCCCACGATCAGGGACGAAGCGGGCGACAGCTGCGAAAAAGACCCCGCGGGCGAAGAGCGCCAAACGCACGACCGGCCGCGCCAGCAGCGCCCCCCGCACAGGGTCGTCGAGCAGCAAATCGAAGGCCTCGACGAAGACGGCCAGACCCGCCAGCAAGAAGCGCTCGGCCTCCAGGGCACCCCTCGCGGAGTACAACGCCAAGCGCGATTTCGCCCGTACCGCGGAGCCGGCCGGCAAGGTCCCCAAGCCGCGCGGCAAGACACTCCATTTCGTGATTCAGAAGCATGCGGCGAGTCACCTGCACTACGACCTCCGCCTGGAGCTCGACGGCGTGATGAAGTCGTGGGCCGTGCCGAAGGGGCCGAGTCTCGATCCGACGGTCCGTCGCCTCGCGATGGAGGTGGAGGATCACCCGATCTCGTACAACACCTTCGAGGGCACGATCCCGCAGGGTGAGTACGGCGGCGGCACCGTCATGCTGTGGGACCGCGGCACCTACGAGGCCGATGATGACGGAGGGGCCGTTTCGCTCCGCCGCGGGTACGAAAAGGGCGAGCTGCGATTCGTGATGCACGGCGAGCGTCTCCGCGGCGGCTTCGTGCTCGCGAGGCTCAAGCGGCCGGGGCGGCCCCAGTGGCTGCTGATCAAGCGCCGCGACGATCACGTGGACGCCAATCGCGACATCACTGCCGAGGAGACCACCTCGGTCGTCAGTAAACGGACCATGGAGCAGATCGCGGCCGGCCGCCGGGTTTGGCGGTCGAACCGCTAGCGGGCCCAGCGCTGGGGAAGGTGGGCTCCATTTCAGCGATCAGGGGTAGCATCGACTATGAAAAACTCCCTCCGATACTCGCTTGGCGCCGTGCTGTTGGCGGCCGCCGCGGCCTGCTCCGGCTCGCCGGACCGTGCTGTCGTCAGCTCCGATCTCGAGCAGGACCTCGCGAAGGCCGGCGGCGCGAACGTACAGCTCGCCGGCAACTCGGGGAACCGTATCGACGTGGTGTCGGCGTCCGAGCGCGTGGACAGCCCCACGCCCGCGCCGAAGGAGAAGACCGTCGCCCGCACGCCGAGCGTGAAGCGGGGGACTCGGGCGGCGGCGCCCAGCCCTCGCCGGGAGACGCCCGCGGCGGCACAGCCGGCTCCGAGAGTCGAGGAGCAGATGCCCTCCGAGGAGCCGCGAGTGGAGAAGCCCGAGCCGGTGCCTCAGTCACGTCCGCAGGCTCCGCCAGTCCCTTCGCGTCAGCCCGAGCCGCGCGGCGGTTGGAAGACGCCGGGGGAAGTGATTCGGAACGCGCCGTTCCCGATCAACCCGTAACTATGGTTGGGCAGTTAGACGGTTAGTCAGATTGACGGCCGGCCTCGGGACGCTCTTGCTTCCCGAGGCCGGCTGCTTTCCGTCCCACCGTTAACCGAGCAACGACGTGCGACGCGCGTTCAGGCCGCCCTCGCTGCTGCGTAGGCAAGGCTCACGGCGCGGCGCGCTTGGCGCTTCAGCGCTCGATGCACCGCGCGTGCGTAGAGGATGAAGTTGCTGCCGGCCCACGGGTGCCGGAGGAAGAACTCTGCGGGGAGCATGTCGGCTTTGAGGCGATTGCACGGCGGACAGGCGGAGACGACGTTGCCCGGCGAGTGCGTTCCGCCCTTGGCGAGCGGATGGACGTGGTCGAGTGTGGCGCGCTCGTACTCGAGCGGTGCACCGCAATAGACACAGCGGCGA
>DATEOG010000104.1:0-6933 GCA_035274345.1 Gemmatimonadaceae bacterium | reverse complement strand
AGTTCGGCAGCGCCTCGCCGAGCGGGTCGATCGCGCGCTGGTTGAACATCACGTAGAGATGGCCGTAGGCCTTGTGCAGGTCCTCGTGTTCGAGCTGCGTGGTCGCCGGGAGGAGCACGTCGGCGTAGTCGGCGGTGTCGGTCTGGAAGTGCTCGAGCACGACGGTGAACAGATCCTCGCGCGCGAACCCGCGCAGTACCTCGTTGCGGTCCGGCGCGACCGCTGCCGGATTGCTGTTGTACACGAGGAGCGCCCGCACCGGCGGACCGCCGACGCCGGCGTCCGGCTTCGTGAGCGCTTCGCCAAGCCGGATCATGTTGATCGTGCGCGCCGGCGGACCCAGGTCGGGCCGCTCGAGCACGGCGCGATTGAAGGTGAAGTTCGCCGAGGTGGAGAGCTGCACGCCTCCTCCCGGCCGGCGCCAGTGCCCAGAGATGGCGGGGAGGCATGCGATGTTGCGCACGGTCATCCCACCGCCCGCATGACGCTGCAGGCCGTAGTTCACGCGGATGAACGCCGCCTTCGCCTGCCCGTACTGCTCGCCCAGCGAGACGATCGTCTCCTCGGAAAGCCCCGTCACCGTGGCCGTGCGAGCCGGCGTCCACTCGCTCGCTCGCTCGCGCAGCGCGTCGTGGCCGAGCGTGTAGCGCTCGAGGTAGTCGCGGTCCTCGAGGACACGCGCGAACAGCACGTGCATCATCCCGAGCGCGAGCGCGGCGTCGGTTCCGGGTCTGATCGGGATCCAGTCGTCGCACTGCGCAGCGGTGCGCGTGCGGATCGGGTCGATGCACACGATGCGAGCTCCGCGCTCGCGCGCGCGCACCACGAACGGCCAGAGGTGCGGGTTCGCGGTGAGCGTGTTCGTCCCCCAGAGCAGCACGAGATCACTCTCGGGAATTCCTTCGCCGTCGGCACCGATGTTGGCGCCCACCGTCATGCGCATCCCCACCGTGCCGGCCATCGAGCAGATCGTCCGGTCGAGACGCGACGCGCCGAGCTGATGGAAGAACCGGCGGTCCATCGACGAGCCCTGCAGCAGGCCCATCGTGCCGGCGTACGAGTACGGAAGGATCGACTGCGGGCCGTCGCTCGACGCGGCGATCGCTCCCAATCGCTCGGCGATCTCGGTGAGAGCGCTCTCCCAGGAGATGGGCGCGAATTGGCCGCTGCCCTTGGGACCGACGCGCCGAAGCGGCGAACGAAGACGTCCCTCGTGATAGGTGCGCTCGACGTAGCGATTCACCTTCGCGCAGAGGAACCCCTGCGTGAAAGGATGCTCCGGATCGCCGGCGACCCTGACCGCACGGCCGTTCTCGACGGTCACGAGCATCGCGCACGTATCGGGACAGTCGTGCGGACAGGCGCCGCGCACCACGCCGTCACGTGGCGTAGCGAGGTCTGGCGGAGAAACGAGTGGGGTGGTCATCGCCGCGACAGGTGGATTTCGCAACCTATCATGTCGTGCCCCCGGCAGCCACGCTGCGCCGGGCGGGCTGAGCCACGGGGCCGGGTTCGTGGCGAGGCCGAGACTGCTGACGCGCGAAGGGGCAGCGAGGTAACTCGTTGCTCAAACGTGCGTTACAACAAAATCAAAAACATCTGTTGCCGAGCGACGTCGCCGCATCGCTGATGTGCCGCAGACTTATTGTTGCGACTGGCGTCGAAACCGTTGACCCGCTTTCACTTGGAGCTACATTCACCCTTGACACCGAATTACCAAAACCTAAGTTTCACGCCGCCAACCGGGCACCCGATGCGTGCGCGGACCAACGCGTCTATTTCCACAAGTCCACACTCAGGAGATTCACAATGAAGCGCCTGGCCCTAATCGCCGCTGCTGTGCTCGTCGCCGCCTGTAGCACCAAGGAAGCGCCCAAGACCGATACCGCCGCCCCGGCGATGGCTCCCGCTCCGGCGGCGAGCGACACCGCTGCTATGAAGATGGATTCGGCCGCGATGAAGATGGATACCGCCGCCGCGAAGATGGACTCGGCTGCCAAGGCTGATTCCGCCAAGAAGCCGTAAGCTTTTCGCACTGACGACACGATGCGGGGCGGCTCACCGAGTGGTGAGCCGCCCCGCTCGACTTTTCACCGTCAGTGGTGCGCCGCCCACCAGCGAAACGCCTCGGGAATCCCCGTCTCCGGTCTCGTTGGCGGATCCCACCCCAACTCGCGGCGAGCCAGATCGGAGGAGAAGGGATTGTCCCGCGCGAGAAAGTCGAGCGATGACGCCATCATCGCCTTGAGCTGATTCCCGAGCACGAGAGGCGCGAGCACCTTCACCGCTCCGAACGCGACGCGCGCCATGGCCATCGGGATGGAGACGAGGCGAACAGCTCGATCGAGTCCCTCCGCCGCCCGCTCGAAGAACTCGCGCACCGTGACGTCGTAATCGTTCGCCAGGTTGTACGCCTTCCCGTTCGCGCCCTCGAACGCGGCGGCGCGCACCAGACCATCAGCGACGTTGGCAGCGTGCACGATCGCCAGCGTGTTGTGTCCGCCTGCGATCACCGGCGCAAAGCCACGGCGCAGCATGCGCGCGAGCCGCGGAACGAACTGCCGGTCATGGGTGCCGTACAGCACCGATGGGCGCACCGCCGTTGCCCACAGCTTCCCGGCACGCTGCGCGTCCCACACCAGATCCTCCGACTCCCGCTTCGAGCGCGCGTAGTACATCTCGTCGGGGATGCGGCCCGGTGCAACGGCCTCGTCGGTGCGCCGGCCGTTGCCCGCAAAGCGATGCGCGCCGTACACGGCAACGCTGCTCACGTGCACGAGGCGCGCTCCGGCGCTCGCCGCCGCGGCGATCGTGTTGCGCGTGCCTTCGACGTTGGGGCGACGGAACGCCTCCCAGCCTCCCATCGGTGTGATGACCGCCGCAGCATGGAAGACCACGTCGCATCCGCGCGCGGCGCGCAGGAGGCTCGTCGAGTCGAGGACGTCGCCGGTGGCGAGTGCAACGTCGGCTCGGCTCAACAGGCCGGCGCGCGCGGGATCGCGCACGAGCGCGCGGACCTGCCACCCGTCCCGTTGCAAGCGTGGAACGAGGTGCATGCCAATGAGCCCCGTCGCACCGGTGACGAGGGCCGTCGGCACGCGCGTCAGACGGAGAAGGGCAGCGCCGCTACATCCACCCGCCGGTCGACCGGCGTCGCATCCTCGCCCACTCCCGGCGAGCGCGCGATCAGTGCGGCGCCCGGCTCGACTTCCCGCCGGATCATCGCCAGCGCGATCGCCCCGAGTCTCGGCGAGCGCACCGCGCTCCGAACGTCACCGACCTGCGCTCCGGCCTCGTCGTGCAGCGTGGCTCCGAGGTGGATCGGATCCAACCCCGCGGCGCGTATGCCGCGCAGATGCTTGTTGACGTGCCCGCGGAAGTGCACCCGCGCGACCGTCTCCTGGCCGACGTAGCACCCCTTGGTGTACGAGATCGCGTGCAGCGCGTCGAAGTTCGCCTCCTGCGGGATCGTGTTGTCGTCCATGTCCACACCCCACTCCGGACGGCCCGCCTCGACGCGCGCGATGTCCCACGCCTCGAGCCCCGCGGGGGTCGCACCCGAGGCGACGACGGCCGCCCACAGCGGCGTGAACGCATCGGCCGGCACCATCAGCTCGAACCCCTCCAACTCGAGCTCGGGCACCTTCACGACGCGCATCGGCGATCCCATGACCTCGACGCTCATGTGCGCGTACGGAGCAAGCGCCGTCAGCGCGGGCGCGGGAACGCCGGTCAGCTCACTGACGACGTGGCGCGCGGTGGCGCCGAACACGCCGATGTCGCGCAGAGACGCGCTCTCGTCGGAATGCGGTGCGATGCGGGGGTTCACGAACTTCCGCACCATCGCCGCCCATGCCACCGCGGCGCGCGGCGGCGCGTCCACGAGCACCCCGTCTTCCTCGACGAGCACGCGCACGTCGGCGACGATCTTGCCCTTCGCCGTGAGCGCCGCGGCGTAGCAGCCCTGTCCGGGTGCCAGCGCTGTGACGTCGTTCGTGACGAGTCCGGTCACCATCTCGGCGGCGCGCGGGCCCTTCACACGCAATCGCCCTCGGTGACTCCGGTCGAACACCGCCGCGCGGTTGTGCAGCGCCTCGTACTCCGCCGACACACTTCCGTACGCGAGCACGACGCTTCGACCACCCACGTCACCGATCGTCGGTCCGGTCGCCTGCATCGATCGGGTGCTCACGCGGATCGTCTCGCGGCGATGCCGAGGAGCGCATCGACGACATCGAGCGTCAGTCCGTCCAGCGAGCCGACGGCTGCATCCGCCTCGAGCGCCACGTGTGCCGGCGAGCTCACGGCGATCGTGCGCAGCCCCGCCTCACGCGCGGAGCGGATGGCGGGCATGGTGGTGGCCAGTGCGACGACGCGGTCGGCCTTCACGACGCGTCGCCTTCCGAGATGTGCCAGCGCGAGCTCGTACGAGGCAGCTGCCGGCGCCTCTCCGCCCACGTCGTCCGCCGTGACGATCGCGGCGCAGGAGTCATGCAGCCCGGCGAGCCGCAGCGCCGCATCGGATTCGGCGCGGCCCGCCGCGGTGACGATCACCACCGGAGCGCGCAGCTGCGCCAGCTCGACGAAACGCGCAGCGGCTGGTTCGATGGCGAATCCCTGAGCGAGCCGGGCGGCGAAGGAACGCTCGGCCCGAAGTGCGACGAGTGCGGCGAGCGTGGCGTCGGCCGCCCCGCTGCCGAGCATTCGAACGACGGCGGAGTGCACCGAGCGCCCCGCCCCCTGGTGCTCGTACGCCACGTCGTCGAACGCGATTCCCTCGTCGGTGAATGCGCTGCGGAGCGCGTCGCGGCGCGAATCGGCCGTGTCGGCGAGCACTCCTTCCCAATCCAGCAGCACGCCATCCGCCATGACAGAAATCAAACCGGACGTCGCGGTGGACGCCACTACGTTGATGAGTCGTTCCCGGACGCTGGCGCGTGCCGTGACGGATCGGCTGCGTACGACGCGTCGAGCAGATCCACGGGATGCACGACACGCACACGACTTCCGGCCTGGTGCAGCCCCGCACCGATCTGCATGAGACAGCCCGGATTTCCCGTGGCGACGAGCGATGCGCGCGTGTCCGCGATGCGTGCCAGCTTCGGCGCCAGCACCGTGTCGCTCACCTCGGGCTCGACGAGATTGTAGATCCCGGCGCTACCGCAGCAGTGTTCGCTACCCTCGAGCGGCATCAGCGCGAGACCGGGCACTGCGTCCAGCACGCGAAGCGGCGGAGTCGCGATGCGTTGCGCGTGAAGGAGATGGCACGGCGAGTCGTACGTCACGGTGACGTCGAGCACGCCGCCAGGCCGCGGTCCCGCTTCCGCCAGCAGCTCGCTCACGTCACGCACGCGCGCCGACATCGCGGCGGCGCGGTGTCTCCACTCGGGGTCGTCGGCGAGGAGGTGATCGTACTCTTTCATCATCGCGCCGCATCCGGCGGCGTTCACGACGATGTAGTCCGTCCCGCTCGCCTCGAACGCGGCGATGTTGTGTCGCGCCAGCGCGCGAGCCGCATCGGCGTCGCCGGCGTGCGCGTGCAGCGCACCGCAGCATCGCTGGCCGCTCGTCGGCACCACGGCGTAGTCGTTGGCGACGAGCGTCCGCTCGGTGGCGCGGTTGGTTTCGGTGAACAGGCCCTCCATCACGCAGCCCGTCAGCAGGGTGGTGCTTCCGCGCGAGCCGTCGCCCACGGGACGGTACGCAGCGCCACGGATCGGCGCGCGCGTCGCCTCGAGCATCGACATCGCGAAGCCGAGCCGTCCAGGCAGCCGCGCAAGCAGGGACGACACGCGCAGCGCGCGCGCGATCCGGCCGCCGAGCATCGCGAGCGAAAGCAGCGCTGGGTGCGCGAAGGTGAAGAGGATGGCACGCGCGATCGGCGGGTTGGGCTTCCTGGCGGTGAGCGTCGCCCGTGTCGCCTCGAGCAGATGCCCGTATGGCACTCCCGACGGACACGCCGTCTCGCAAGCGCGACAGCCGAGGCACCGGTCGATGTGGGTGCGCACATCCGGATCGTCCACCGGAAGCGTGCCCTCGACGAGCGCGTGCATGAGGACGATCCGGCCCCGAGGACTGTCGTTCTCGTCCTCGAGGCTGAGATAGGTCGGACACGCCTGCAGACAGAAGCCGCAATGCACGCACGCGTCGATGCCCGCGCTCGCGTGGGCGAGCGGCGTGCCGGGAATGGCGCAGGGCGCAGCAGTTCGAGTCGGAGACGTCACGCGGCGGGGCCGAGGATGCCGGGATTCAACACGCGGTCGGGATCGAACGCGCGCTGCACGCCGCGCGACAAGGGATCGCCGACGACGGACGGGATCTCATCCCACAGCTGATGAGGCAGCCGCTCGGCCACGCGCGATCCCGGCGCTT
This sequence comes from Gemmatimonadaceae bacterium, assembly GCA_035274345.1. Taxonomy (GTDB): domain Bacteria; phylum Gemmatimonadota; class Gemmatimonadetes; order Gemmatimonadales; family Gemmatimonadaceae; genus AG11. The sequence continues at coordinate 561 of DATEOG010000104.1, read as the reverse complement.
GCAGCTCCTTCATTATACCACGCAGCGACCCGGCATCTTCGCTCGATCGCGGCGCGGGCAGAACGCATCGCACGACGCCGCGTGCGATCGTCGCGTGGCTCGCGCCGCCGCTCGCCGCGACGACGCGCGCGACTCGTGCCCACAGCGCGCCCAGCTCGGTGGGCAGCGTACCGAGCCGGAGGGCCGCTGCTCCCGCCGGCTCAGACTCGCGCAAGCGATCCCACACCGCGGTGTCGACGCTGTTCGTCGTCCCCAGCTCGGCGACATCGCTCTCCGCGGAGCGAACGAACGCTTCGTTCCCTCCCAGTCGCACGAGGAGCAGCGCACGTCGCTCGAGACCGATGCGATCCGACATCGTCGCGGAGCACAGCTCCGCCGCGAGGGGACGATAGGGCGTCGCGCGCAGCCAGCGTGCGGCGTCGTCGCAGGTGCGCTCGTCCGTTCCGTCCATGGCGACCGCCACCGTTCGATCGAGCTCCGGTCGTGCGCGCAGCCGGACGGTCACCTCGGTGATGACACCAAGCGTCCCCCACGCACCGGTCATGAGCCGCGCGAGATCGA
>DATEOG010000103.1:0-11844 GCA_035274345.1 Gemmatimonadaceae bacterium | reverse complement strand
CGCCGTCAGTGCCGAGCGCGGCGAGCACCGCGCCCGCTGGGCGCGCGTGCCAGAGGCCGTCCGCTATCTCGCGAGTCGCGGCGGCCTACCGCTCGGGCGCGACGAGCACGCTGCAGGTCGCGCCGCGAAGCAGCGACGTCGTCACGCTGCCGACGAAGGACTGCGCGATCGCGTCGGGGCCACGCCGGCCGGCCACGATCAGGTCGGCGCGGTGCTCGTTCGCGTATTCGATGAGCTGAGTTGCCCCGCGGCCCTCGCGCACCTCCGTGCGAACGGACACACCGGGGGGCGTACGCAGGTCGGCGACGAACCGGACGAGGCGCGCCGTGATCGAGCGCGCGTACATTTTCTCGATCGCGAGCACTTGTGGATCGTCCGTGATCGTGGGCTGCCACACGTGGACCACGTGGAGAGTGGCTCCCCGCTCCAGTAACGGCAGTGCGGCCCGAGCGGCATGCATGCTCTGCGGGCTGAAGTCGGTGGCGACGACGACTCCTCGCGGACGGCGCTGGAGCTCACCGGTCACGGCGAGCACGGGGCAGCTCGTGTGGCGAATCACGCGAAGCGTGGTCTCGCCTCCGAGCAGGCGGTCCACCGGACGGTGGCGTCCGATCCCCAGTACGACGAGGGCGGCGTCCAGCTCGCTGCTGCGCCGAAGCAGTCCGCTCACCGGATCGCCGTACTCCACTTCCAGTTGCCAACGTTGGTTCGCGCTGCGGAACTCGGCGAGCCCGGCACTGAGATGCTCGACGCGCGCCGCCTTGCGCGACTCCTCGATCTCGGTCGGCAAGGCAGTCGGCTCGCCGTCGATGACCTCGACCGCACGGGGCTCGACGGCCGAGTACACGTGCACGCGCTCCTGAACGAGGGGGGAAAGCACCGCGGCGGCGCGAAGGACGTGCGTGCCGTTCTCCCCCACCGAGACCACGATGGGGCCGCTGAGTCGCGACGGCGCATGTTCGGGGTGATCGAATGCGGCGAGCGTTGATGGCATGGCGCTACCCTGCATCGGCTGGGTGATCCACTCGACGACGTAGGCACGATGCCGACGTGCGCAGCGTGCGCACATCAGGCAATCGCGGACAGGGGTCGACCGGGGAGCTCTCGACGCGCGTCCTGCGGATTCTGCGGTACCGTACGGTCCCGCCGCTGCCGAGGTTGCCCTCGAATGGACGCGGTCCGCGGTCACGTCCACGTAACGTCGCCATCGCGGCGACGGCTCGAAAAGAGAAGTCCGGAGAACCGCGCATCGCTGCACAATTAGAGATACGCGACGTCCTTTGTCGCCGTTCGACAGAACCGTCCGACATCGTTCAACTGAAACGATGCGTAGATTGTCGTACGCAATGCTGGCGATTCCGCAACGAACCTACGCAGCGCACCATGTCGATGAACGACGGGCATCCCGAGGCGGAGGTTCCGCACGGCACCCTGGCCGAAGTTGGCCGCGACCTCGCATCGCGCCCCTATGCACGCCGAAGCGTGCCCGCGCGGCTCGAGCCCATCCGGGTGATGCTCGTCGACGACCATGCGCTCGTGCGCGCGGGCTTCAAAGCGGTGCTGCACGCCTGCCCGGACATCGTCGTCGTCGGCGAGGCGGGGGATGGTCAGATGGCGCTGACGATGGCCGGCCGCGCGCATCCCGCGGTGATCGTGATGGATCTCGACATGCCGGGAGGCGACGGGCTCACGGCGACCCGGCAGCTGCTCGAGGCCGCGCCCGACGCGCGCGTGCTCGTCGTCACGATGTACGAGGAGCAGGAGAAGCTTCTCCCCGTACTGCATGCCGGCGCGCGCGGCTACCTCTCGAAGGGGGCCGCCGAGCGCGATCTGGCCGAGGCGATTCGCGTCGTCGCCTCGGGCGACGTGTACGTCCGGCCGACCGTCGCGCGCGCCCTCGCCGACTCCGTGCATCCGCCGACGCGCGAGCGAACCGACGCGCGCGCGCGCCTCGACCGGCTGAGCCATCGCGAGCGGGACGTCGTCACACTCACCGCCAAGGGATTCAACGGCCCGGAGATCGGACGTCAGCTCGGCATCACCGCCAAGACGGTGGACACGTACAAGCAGCGCATCGAGGAGAAGCTCGGACTCTCCCATCGTTCCGAGTACGTGCGCTTCGCGCTCGAGGCCGGGCTGCTCGACGAGCTGGTCTAGCTGGCGAGGTCGGCCGCGTTTTCTGTTGATTGATCAACCGTCCGCCATTGCCTGACTTCGGGCAAGGCCGGCGCGCGCCAAGCTGTAGTCACCCCACCCGACGCAGCGAGGTGTAGCATGAGCTCGAGCACGGAAACGGCCAGGCACGTGAGCGACCATCTTGACGCTCAATCCGACTCCGCTCCGCTGAGCCGTCGCCCCCTCGAGCTCGCGGGCCGCGCGGTGCTGCTGGCGACGGACGGCTCCCCCAGCGCCGCAGCCGCCGCTCGGGTCGCCTACGCGCTTGCCGAGGCGCATCACGCGATCGTCCACGTCGTCAACGTCGTGGACTCGCGCTCGGCGCCGATACCTCCTCCGATCGACATCGCAATCGCGATGGGCGATGCGATCGGCGGCAGCGAGCTGCATCGGGAGCAGGAGCGTGCCGTGCGCGACGAGCTGTCGGGAACGCTGGACGCGACGATCGACTGGCCCGTGCGCATCATGCTCGGCACACCATCGTCGGCCATCGTTCAGGACGCCAATCGCCTCGGCGCCGCGCTCATCATCGTCGGCCTGCGCCGGCACGGTCGGCTCGACCGCGTGGTGCACGACGAGACCGCGCTCAACGTGATGCGCGTCGCCGGTTGTCCCGTGCTCGGCGTCGTCGCCGAGCTGCAGGATCTGCCGGGCCGGATCCTCGCCGCGGTGGACTTCAGCGAGGGCAGCCTCTCGGCGCTGCGCGCCGGCCGCGCCGTGGCGGGACACCACCCCGTGCTCGTGCTCGCGTACGTCAATCCGATGAACGGATTTCTCGCCGACGAAGGCGAGGCGACGATCCACGACCTCGGCGTGCAGGCCGGCTTCGTCAAACTATCGCACGAGCTCGGCGACGCCGACGTGGCGTTCGATCACGTCGTGCTCCACACTGCACCGCCGCAGAGTCCTGCCCAGGCGCTGCTCGAGTACGCCGACGAGATCGGGAGCGATCTGATCACCGCCGGCAGCGTGCAGCACAGCCGAATCGATCGCTGGATGGTGGGGAGCGTCAGCGGGGAGCTCGTGCGAAACGGGCGCCGCTCCGTGCTGATCGTACCGCCGCGTCGGGGGCTGTGAGGCTCAGCCGGCGCGTACCGGCGCGACCGACAGCGCGATGCTGAACGTCGCGCCGGACTCCGGCTGCGCCGGCTCGAGCCACACCTTGCCGCGATGCGCATCGACGATCCCGCGCACGATCGCCAACCCCATCCCGGTGCCTCGTGCGCGCGCGTTGCGCGCCGCCGTCCAGAAGCGGTCGAACATGTGCGTCGCATCCTCGTCCGGGATCCCGGGTCCACTGTCCGTGACGTAGAGGCGCACGTGATCCCCCTCGTTCTCCGCTCCGACGCGCACGATACCGCCGTACGGCGTGAACTTGAGGGCGTTACCGATCAGGTTGCCGAGCGCCTGCACGATCCGGTCGGAATCGACGTCGATCAACGGAAGCCGATCCATCGGCTCGGTGACGAGCTGGATCTGACGCTCGGCGGCCAGCTCGCCGTGGAGGAGAACGGCGCGCGTGACGAGCATCCGTGGATCCTCCGGCCCTCGCGTGAGGGAGAGCCCGCCCGCTTCGATCGCGCTCACGTCCAGCAGGTCCTGGATGAGCCGCTGGGCCCATCGCGCGGAGCGCTGAACCGTCTCGAGCGTCTCGCGGTCGTGCGCCGCGTCGATCGACTCGTCGCCGAGCAGCGCCGTGGCGCACATCGCGATGACGCTGAGCGGCGAGCGCAGGTCGTGCGACACCACGCCGAGCACGTCCTCGCGCGCTCGCACCGCACGACGCGCCTCGTCGTACAGCCGCGCGTTGTCGAGCGCCGAGGCGGCGCGCTGCGCGAGCGCGTGCGCGAACGAGAGATCATCCCGTGTGTACGGTGCGACGTCGGGTCCGCGGGCGAGCATGAGCGCACCCAGCACACGGCCGTGCGCGCGCAACGGCACGATGACGATCGAGGCGAGGCCGAGGCCGCGAAGGATCTCGAGGTGCTCGTCGTTCTCGGCGAGCGAGGCCAGGAACTCGTCGCTCACCGTGGCCACGAGCTCTGGCTCGCCCCGCTCGATCGCACGCCGCGTGATGTAGCGGGACTGCTCTCGCGGATACGCTCGGAGTCGCGCGGCGAGCTCCTGCCTGGCCGGTTCGCCATGCGTGACGTGCGCGCGGCGCACCCGGCCCGCGGCGTCAAGCACGTCCACCACGCAGCACATCGCGAGCTCCGGGACGATCAGGTGGAGCAGCGCGTCGAACGTCTCCTCGACGGCGAGCGACGAGTGCAGGATCTCCCCGATGTCGGCGAGAAACGCCATGCGCTGCTCCGCCTGCTCGGCCGCGGCGCGAGCGGCGAGCGTGCGTGCGAGCATTGCCGCGCGCTCCTTCTCCGCGCGGCGTTCCTGCGAGACGTCGCGCAGCAGCGCGGTGAAGTAGGTCGCCTCGCCGACGGTCGTTTTGGAGATCGACGACTCGGCCGGAAACAGCTCTCCAGACTTGCGCCGTCCCCACAGCCGGCGATGCTCGGACGCGTCGCCACCCGCGGACGCCACCCGCTCGAACCACGGGTGAATCGTGCCGCGCGCCGACCGTGGAAGCAGGCGATCGATCGTCTCTCCCAACACCTCGTCGCGGCGATAGCCGAAGATACGCTCCGCGGCCGGATTGAAGATGAGAATGCGCTGTGCGTCGTCGGTGCAGACGACCGCGTCGGCGGTGTGTGCGATGACTCCTTCCAGCAGCTGCGCCGCGTCGCTGCGCACCGGTGAAGGGACCGCCGCCATGTCCGCGGGGGTCGCGGGGGGAGCGCCCGGGCTCGTCACGGACTCGCCATTCCGCGAAGAATGCTGCGCAGGGCTGCGCGCCGGTTCGTCGTCATGACAACTCGACCCATCACCTCACCTCCCCTCCCAAGCTACTGGCGCAACGTCCCGAAAGCCGTCATGACTCATGCGAGTCTACTGTCGGGAGTTTTCCCGGACGTGGACCGCGCTCCGCCGTACTGCCGTCACAAACTGTTCACCGTGAGGTTTCCATGCATCGCCTGCTGACGGGTGCGCTCGCCGTGGCCCTGATCACCGGATGTAGCTCCAGCTCGCAGACACCCGTGCGCCTCCAGGGCGATCCCGCATCGATGGCCCGGCTCGCCGGTGCGTGGACCGGACAGTACTGGGGAGGCGCCGGCGGACGCGGCGGATCGCTCTCGTTCGCGCTGCGCAGCGGGACCGACAGCCTCTACGGCGATGTCACGATGGTCGATTCACGCGGGCAGCAGATCCGCGCCGCAGACGCGTCGGGCGTGCACGCCATGCACGTGCGATCGCCGCAGCAGCTGCGCATCGATTTCGTCGCGATTCACGCCGACAGCGTCCGCGGTGTGCTCGAGCCGTACGTCGCCCCGGACTGCGACTGTACGGTGAACACGACATTTGTCGGACAGGTGAAGGCGAACGAGATCAAGGGCACGTTCCAGACGCGCAGTGGCGGGCGCGTGCAGGCCGAGGGCGCCTGGGAGATGAAACGCGCCGGAACGTGAAGTGATCAACCTCAGGGGGCGGCGCCGTACTCCATCTCGTACAGGCGGATGAGCTCGAGGCAGTACGCGATCGCCAGAGGCCCGAGCACGAGGCCGAGCAGCCCGAACAGCTCCACTCCGGCGAACGCGCCGAGCAGCCCGGCCATCGGATGCAGACCCGAGACGCGGCGATAGATCACGGGGCGGATGACGTTGTCGATGTTGGAGGCGACGATGGCGCCGATGAGGCCGAGCGCGAGAGCCGCGCCCGGCCTTTCGGCGAGCAGCAGCACGATCACGCCGGGTATCCACACCAGCGCGCTCCCCAGGATGGGCAGCACCGAGACGACCGCCGTCAGTGCGGCCCACAGGAGCGGATTGGGCAGTCCGACGATCCAGACGCCGAGCCCGATCGTCAGCCCCTGCGCGATCGCCGTCGCGATGATGCCGAGGATCGCGGCTTCCGTCACCGACGTGAATCGTTCGGCGAGATGGTCCGCTCCGTCAGCGGAGAAGGGAATGAGCGTGCGCAACCGCCGCCAAAGCGCGGGCCCCTCCGGCAGGAGGTAGTACAGCCCGACGGTGGCAAGCAACAGATTGAGCACGGTGCGTGTCGTTCCGGCGGCGGCGCCCACGAGGCGGCGCGATCCCCACGCGACCACCGTGCGCCCCGCCTCGGCCATCTGTGCGCCGACGTCGAGCGTGCCGATCCGCAGGTCGGAGAGCCGTGCGAACGCGGTGCTGCCCAGCACCTGTTCCAGCATGCCTGGCGCGTGCGCGATCGCCCATGCGAGCACGAACCCGAGGGGAGCGGCGAGCAGCAGCGCACTCGCCACCGCGAGCAGCAGCGCCGCTCGCCGCGGCCCGATTCGCGGCGCCATCCGGCGATGGAGCGGAGCCAGGAGTACGGCGAGCACCACCGCACCGAGCAATCCCGCGAGGAAGGGAAGGCTTGCCCACGCGACGCCCACGGCGAGCACACCGATGACGATGCGCGCACGCAGAGCGCGCTGATGCGGCGCGAGAGACAGGATGCCCGCGCGTGCTGCGGCGGGCGTGACGCGTGGTTCGACCTGCACCGGTTCGGACGTCATGACTGCGCATGAAGCTACGCCTCACGGTGGCCAACCGCATGAGGAGATGCCGTAGCGCATTGCCCGACAGACCGATCTCGAGGCGCGACATAACATGGGCGCGCCATTCTCCGAGGTTTATGATGACGACGTATACCACGGCATCCGAGGCGAGCCCCCTTGTCCGGTCCGCCAGTGAGCCGAGGTCCACCTTTTCGCTCGGACTTCGCCGGTACTCCGACTTTCAGCAGGTCGTGGATTTCCGGCTGCCGGGCGTCGCTGTGCTCGGCGTGGACGAGCGTCCGCCGGTGGGGCACGGATGGGGGCCGTCACCCGCGCACGTGCTTGGCTCAGCGCTGGGTGCGTGCCTCGGCAGCGCGTTGCTCATCGTCATGCAGGGCGCCGGCGCGGAGGTGGTCGACCTGCGCACCGACGTGAGCGGCGCCATCCAGCGCGATACACTCGGACAACCGCACGTCACGAGCATCAGCGTGCGACTGACACCCGTCGTGGCAAGTCGCGCCGATCTCGCGGCTGTCCCTTCGCCGGAGCGTCTCGCGCAGCGCAGCATGATCGCTGACTCGTTGAGATCGGATCTGGGACTCTGGATCGCGATCACGCCCGAGATCCACGGCGAGGTACAGCCCGCGCCGTATGGGCTCCCTCGCGCCGCCGCGGCGCAGAGCGGGATGGGCGCGCCCGCGTCGCAATACGTCGGGCTCTCTTCGCCATAGGTGTAGACCGGTCGAACCGCTGACGGACTGAGCGGAAAATCGGGGGCCGGCTGATCCAGAGCACTTTCCCCGGGCGGGGCGTAGTGTGATGATGAACCCCTACGCGCTCCCCCCGGAGGCTCGAATGCGCCCGTCGTCTCTCGCTCTCGCTCTCTCGCTGTCCGTCGCCCTCGGTAACGCGTCCGACGCGCAGACTCCGCGCGCGGGCTCCGCTTCGGAGATGAAGCTCTGGAGCACGCCGTGGAGCGGCACGCGTCCACGCGATCCGTTCGCCGATCAGAAGGGCAACGTGTGGTTCGTGGGGCAGGTCGGAAACTACGTCGCGCGACTGGACCCGAAGACGGGCGAGTTCAAGCGCTACACGGTCGACGAGGGGACGAATCCCCACAACCTCGTGGTCGACGCGAAGGGGCAGGTGTGGTTCACGGGGAACAGGAACGGGCGCATCGTCCGCCTCGATCCCGCGACCGGCAAGCTCACGAACTACATGATGCCGGATCCGAGCGTGCGCGATCCGCACACCATGACGTTCGACGGCAAGGGCGACGCGTGGTTCACCGCGCAGGGCGCCGGCGTCGTCGGCAAGCTCACGACGGCGACGGGGAAGATCCAGCTCTGGAAGATGGAGTCGGATTCCCGCCCGTACGGGATCGTCATCGACTCGAAGAATCGTCCGTGGTTCGATCTCTTCGGCACGAACAAGATCGGCACGATCGATCCCGCGTCGGGGGAGTTCAAGGCGTACACCCTGCCGAACGATCGCGCGCGTCCGCGGCGCATCGCGGTCACGAAGGACGATGTCGTGTGGTACGGCGACTTCACGCGCGGCTTCCTCGGCCGGCTCGACCCGAAGAGTGGACGCATCGAGGAGTTCGCGTTGCCGGGCGGTCCGGGCTCGCTGCCGTACGCCGTGACGTCGGACGACCGCGGCCGCATCTGGCTCGCCGAGACGGGACCGCAGCCCAACCGCCTGGTCGCATTCGATCCGGCGCAGCGGAAGTTCACGGAAACGATCGTGATCACCGCCGACCAGGCGAACACGATCCGTCACATGACGTTCGACAAGGCGTCGCGCCAGATCTGGTTCGGGGGTGACGCGAACATGATCGGGCGCGTCGCGGTCGCGCCGCAGCCGCTCGTCCCGTAGCGATGGCCGAGGGGCCGTCGTCGGGCTGGCGCGCGCGGCTCGGCCGGATCGCCGGCGAGGTGCTGGCCGAGGTCGAGCGCGCCGGCAAGTCCATCGGCATCGGGGACGACGACCGGCCGTTCGAGATCATGCCGTATCGCGGCTACGGCACGCGCTCGCGCGTGCTCGTGCACGGTCGCGTCATCGAGTCGCGCGACATCGCCGCGCCGACGGAGCGAGATTCGCTCTGGCGCAATCTCGTCAACACGTACAAGCGCATCGACAGCGATCCGTTGCCGGGCGCGCGCGTGCACGTGCGCCTCGGCGATCACGAGCGAGAGGTCGTCGCGGACGAGGAAGGGTTCTTTCGCGAGTGGTTCGATTTCCCGTCGCCGCTCGAAGGCGACGATCTCTGGCGCGAGGCCCACGTGCGACTGAATGCGCCCCTGCGCGCAGGGGACGCGAAGATCGAATGCAAGGCGCCGATCCGCGTCGCGACCGGCACCGAGACGTTCGGGGTCATCAGCGATCTGGACGACACCGTGATCCAGTCGCGCATCACGAGCTTTCTGCAGGCCGTGCGCACGGTGATGCTCGGCAACGCGCGCACGCGGCTGCCATTTCCGGGCGTCGCGGCGTTCTATCAGGCGCTCGAGCGTGGAGGCGACGGCAAGCGGCAGAATCCGATCTTCTACGTCTCGAGCAGCCCGTGGAACATCCATGACGTCATCGCCGAGTTCATGGACATCCAGCGCATCCCCACGGGACCGATCCACCTGCGCGACTGGGACGTCGACCTGGACGCGCTCACCTCGCACCGGCTCAAGCGCCACAAGGAGCCGATCATCCGCGAGATCCTCGAGCTGTATCCGTGGCTGCCATTCATTCTCATCGGCGACGACAGCCAGAAGGATCCCGAGATCTATCGGTCGATCATCGACCAGTTCCCCGGTCGCATCCTCGCGATCTACATCCGGAACGTCCGCGCCGAGCCCGGGCGCTCGGCCGCGGTGCAGGCGCTGGCGAAAGAGGTTCTCGCCGCCGGCTCGAGCCTCATCCTCGCCGACGACACCCTCGCCGCCGCGAAGCACGCAGCGGAGCAGGGGTGGATCGAGAAGAGCTCGGTCGACGCGGTGAACGAGGAGAAGCGCGCCGACGAAGGGAAGACCGGCGAGAAAGCCGACGTGCCGGGCGTGCCCGAAGAGCCGAAGGCGCCGACGGTCGTCATCGAGTGATCGTATCGGGCACCTCGCTCGGGCCAAGAGCGGGGGCACGGATGACGCGGATCTGAACGTCGAAACTGCCCGATTTGCTCCTTTCGGGGTCAAGATGCGTACACTCGCGCATCTCTCCTCTCCATCCACGACATCGAAGTCTTTGATGGCTCGGCGGAGAGATCGCTGCACCCACATGGAGCAATCCGGTCGTTTCCGGCAATTCCGTCAGATCCGTGCTCCCGCTCTTTGTCGCCACCCCGGCCCCCATCGTCGCGGTAGCGCATCGATCATCGGCCCGGATAACTTCCCGCGCCCGCTTCCCCTGCCGCCCCAATCCGTCTCGAATGCCGTTTCACGACCGTCCGATCTTTCCCCGTGGGTTCCGCTGTGCGAGCCGCAACTGCGGGCTCAAGCCCACCGCGAAGGATCTCGCGCTGTTCGTGAGCGACGTCGATGCCACGGCGGCGGCGGTGTTCACCCGGAACCAGTTTCCCGGCGCACCCGTGCTGCTAGGCCGCGAGACCATCCGCGGCGGACGGCTCCGCGCGATCTTCGCCAACAGCAAGGTCAGCAACGTCGCCACCGGCGAGCAGGGGCTCGAGTACGCGCGGCGCATGGCCGCCGCCGCTGCTGCCGAAGTGGGATCGACTCCCGACAAGGTGCTCGTCAGCTCCACTGGCGTGATCGGCGTTCGGCTGCCGATCGAGATCATCGAGCGCGGGGTGCAGGGCATGGCCGCCGACCTTGGCGATGATCCGATCGTCGGTGCCGAAGGGATCATGACCACCGACACGCATCCCAAGGCGCTGTCGTTGCGCGTTGGCAACTCGACCATCACCTGGGTCGCCAAGGGCTCGGGGATGATCGAGCCGAACATGGCGACGATGCTCGCCTACGTCTTCACCGACGCCGCGCTCGATGCGACGACGCTCGACCGCCTGCTGCGCCAGGCGGTCGATCTGTCGTTCAACATGCTCTCCGTCGACAGCGACACGAGCACGTCCGACACCTGCGCCATCCTCGCCAACGGCCTGGCCGGCCCGGTGGACGAGCATGCGTTCCTCGAGGCGCTGACGGCGGGATCGATTCGCATGACCGAGACCCTCGCGCGCGACGGCGAAGGCGCCACGCACTTGCTGCGCACGACGGTGCGAGGCGCCAGGGATCAGGTCGAAGCACGCAAGCTGGCCAAGTCGCTGGTCAACTCACCGCTCGTGAAGACGATGGTCTACGGCGCCGACCCCAACGTCGGCCGCATCCTCATGGCCGTCGGCAAGTGCATCGACTGCACGATCGACCGCGAGCGGACGAGCGCATGGATCAACGGCCACGAAGTGTTGCGCGATGGCTATCGCCTGGATTTCGACGACGCGATGGTCCGCACCGCACTCGGCTCGGAAGTCGTGGACATCGTGGTCTCGCTGGGCGTCGGAATCGCCGATGCGACTGCGTACGGCTGCGACCTCACGCAGGGCTACATCGACGAGAACGCCGCGTATTACTCCAGCTAGCGCGCAATCGATTCAAAGGGGTCAGACTCCTTGAAAAAGGCTACACCGCGCATGCGTTTTTCGAGGAGTCTGACCCCTTTGTCCAAAAGGCCGCAACCGAGAAGCGTTTTTCAAGGAGTCTGACCCCCTTGGTTCCCCTTGGTCCATCCTGATCCTCAACTCCGGACCCGCACCAGCATGCCTCGCGCATCTCTCGCGCTCCTCGCCGTTGCACTGATTCAGGGCTGCGCGTCGACGGCGACGCCGTCATCGCAGAGCGCCTCGGAAACCTCCACTGCCAATCGAGTCGTCACCACCGCCACCAAGGCCCGCATCGACTCCACGCTGCGCGACTACGTCGCGAACGGCCGCGTCGCCGGTGCGTCCGCGCTCGTGTGGGAGAAGGGGCGCGAAGTGTATTTCGGCGCATTCGGCATGGCCGACCGCGAGGCCAAGCGCCCGATGACGCGCGACGCCATCGTGCAGATCTTCTCGATGACCAAGCCGGTCACCGGCGTCGCGATGATGC
>DATEOG010000102.1:0-9353 GCA_035274345.1 Gemmatimonadaceae bacterium | reverse complement strand
CGAGAGACATCCTGATACGTGCCGTCGCTCATCAAGGTGAGATCGTCGCTCATCAGGCGCAGCCCGCCGGAGAAGGTGTACGGGAGCGACTGTCCGTTGATCCTGCGCAGCGTGTAGTTGCCGGAGACGGAACCGTTGGGCCCCGTCGAATCGAGAGAGCAGGCGGCCAAGGTGCCGGCCAGTGCGAACATCACAAGGCGACGCATGGGGGGTCCTCCGTGAGCGTGGGGCGAGACGGCGGTGTCGATGCCTGTCTCGTCCTACTCCGGGAACGCGCGTCTGATCCACACTGTGCGCTGGATCACGACGCGAGTCGGATCCTCACCCACCCCTCGGGCACGTTGACGTCTTCCACCGCGCCCGACGCGTAGACGCCGAGTCGCTCGACGTCGTGACCCGCCGGACGCTCGTCGCCCTCGACCCAGGCGAACAGCGCGTCGAGCGTTTCGCTCGAGGCGCGCAGCTCGCGCGCCGGCGCCAGTGGAGATTCGCCGCGCCAGGTTCGCGTCAGTACCACGAGCGTTCGCTCGAGTGCGTCGAGCCGGCTCGCGATCCCGGCGCCAGCGCCGATGCGTGTGCTCTGGTCGATCACGAAGCGGAGCAGATAGTCGACGTACGCGGTGCGAGGTACTTCGCCTGGCGCGACGTACGGCATCCGGACCCGTCGTTCGTACGGATCACGAGGCACAGCGCAGCCCATTCGAGATGGCGCCCGCAGCGCTGCCGGTGGACTCGAGGCGCACGTCGCTGGCCGATTTGTCGTCGCGCAGGCCGAGAAAGCTCGGCTGGCGCAGGATGCCGGCTTCCGTCATCTCGTTGTAGCGCACCTGCGCCACCAGCACCGGCTTCACCCACGTCGCCTTCGACGCCACGGCGCGAGGTGCGTCGACGAACGGAGACGTCGCTCGGCGAAGCGGCGCGAGCTTGCGCGCGAGCAGTGCCAGCATCGGCACGGTGTACCCCGTGCCGACCTTGCCGGCGTAACGCAGCGCGCCGCGCTCGTCGTAGTAGCCGACCAGCAGTGCGCCGAAGTGATTCCGCGCCGTACCCGCCGTGGGCTCGGAGTAGCCGCCGATCACGAACTCCTGTTCGCGCTCGAGCTTCACCTTTCGCCAATCGGGCGTGCGCTTGCCCGCGATGTAGGGCGCGTCGACGCGCTTGAGCAGGACCCCCTCCCATCCCTCCGAACGCGCGCGCTCGAACAGCTTCTTCGCCGCCGCGCTCCCGCAGCGCACCGACTCGCCGCGCCGAACGATCGCGCCTCGGCGGGCGGGCACCCGAGCCTCGAGTGCCTTACGCCGCTCCGCGAACGGGAGCGACGTGAGCGGCCGGTCGCCCTCGGCGAGGAGATCGAACGCGACGAACGCCGTCGTCGTCGCCGCGGCATTGCGCGCGAGCGTCGCCTCGGACTCGGCGTGCATGCGACCCTGCAGCGCCTGAAAGCGGAGCGGGCGCCCTCGCTTGTCGAGCGCGACGATCTCGCCGTCGAGCACGAGGGGGCCGCCGTCGGCGGCGAGTGACCTCAGTCCGTCGACGATTTCGGGAAACTGCGGCGCCTTGTCGTTCCCATTCCGCGTCCACAGGCGTACACCGCGCGCGGAGACGTCCGCGATGATGCGGATCCCGTCCCACTTCGGCTCGATCGCCCACCCCGCGAGTCGGTCGGGAATCGCGCCGCCGGACGCGGCGAGCATCGGGGCATATCGGGCGGGGAGGGACGACATACCCCGCACCAACGCAGCCCGCGTGCTTTCCAGCGGTTATCAACGTGCCTGGGTCCCGGGGTCCCGGGGTCCCGGGGTTCCGAGAGTCCGGGGTCTGAGACCCCTGATGCGCGGCGCGCGAGACCGGAGCCGCGGTACCAGGGGATTTCCAGCAGTACCGGTACTCGAGAACCCTGTACCGCTACCTTGTTCGCCGTAACAGGCGCGAGGTTCGCGCGAGCGCAGCCGCGCCGAATCGGCCGAACAACGTAGAGGTACAGAGTAGGGCGGTACCGGTACGGCCGGGAATCCCCGTGTACAAGCGCCAAACCTCCGTGCGCCCTGCATCAGGTGTCACGGAACCCCCCCCGGACCCCGGGCCCCCGATGCTACAACGTCCTATCCGGCTCCTCCGTGTGCCCGCGCGGACGGGCGGTCGTGCTGTCCTCCGAGTCGGGATCCTTCTGCTCCCCCAGGTCGGGGTGGTCGTGCGGGGAGAGTTGATCGCTGCGCGTCCAGGTCTTCTTGGCGGGTGCGCTGTTGTCGGGGCGCGCCTTTCGGTCGGGCATGAGATACCTCACTGAAGTGGACTGTTCCAAGCGGCTCAAAACACGTACCGTCCCCGCCGCTGCGCTCGCCAGCGGCGGAGCGTGACCGACGACATATTCCGCGCCCATCGCGCCAGCACCGAATCCATCGAGCCTCGTGCCAGAGTTCACACCACACAGCGTCTTTCGCCGCACCAACGGAGAGATCGAGCGCGACCTGCCGGCCGACGCGCTGCGCGCCGCCTTCGAGCGTCCCGAGGGAGGCACGCTCTGGGTGGACCTCGACGTCTCGGACGACAAGCAGGCTGCGCTGCTCACCGAGCTGTTCCGCTTTCATCCGCTCGCCGTCGAGGACGCGCGAAATCCGAGCAGCCGCGTCAAGGCGGAGGAGTATCCGGGATTTCTCGTCGTCGTCGCGCGCGTCGTGAGCTTCTGCGAGACGACACCTGACCCGTACGATCTCGAGACGGCGAACCTGACCGTCTTTCTCACCGAGACCGCGGTCGTCACCACGCACATGGAGACGCTGCCGGCGGTGCAGGCGCTCGTCACGAGCCTCGAGTCCAATCCCGACCTCCTCGAGCGCGGCCCCGCCCGCGTCGCGCACTACGTGCTCGACACGGCGATCGACGCCTACTTCCCCATCCTCGACCAGCTCGACGAGTTCGTCGACGACATGGAGCAGCGCGTCTTCGGGCAGTTCGACGAACGTCTGCTGCAGGAGATCTTCAAGGTGAAGCGGCTCGTCATCTCGCTGCGGCGTTACCTCGCACCGCAGCGCGACGTGCTCAGCATGCTCACGAACCGACCCTCGCGGTTTTTGCCTCCCGAGGCCCAGCTCTACTTCCGCGACGTGTACGACCACATGCTGCGCATCACGGACGCCTTGGACAGCTATCGCGATCTGATGAGCAGCACGCTCGACAGCTACCTCTCACAGGTGTCGAACCGGCTCGGCAGCGTCTCGAAGGGGCTCGCGGTGTTCGGCGCGCTCAGCATCCCGTTCGTGGTCATCGCCGGCGTCTACGGAATGAACTTCGAGCACATCCCGCTCGCGCATCACCGCTGGGGGTTCGAGATCGCGGTGGCCATTCAGGTGGCCCTGTCGCTCCTGCTGGTGATCGGCATGCGCCGGAGGCACATCCTCTGACGCCTCACCGCCGCGGGCGAGCGAGCTCGCGCAGTCGGCTCGCGTTCGCGACGTCGAACTTCGCGCGCCCGACGCGTCGGATCGCACCCTCGTCGCACAATGTGCGCAGCGACCGGACGAGCACCTCGCGCACAGTGCCCAGTCGATCCGCGAGCGCCGCCTGGCTCATGCCCAGCTCGAGGCGGCGATTTCCGCTCACCTCCGCGACTCCGAGCAGATGCTCGGCGAGGCGAGCGGTCACGCTGTAGTCCGATAGCTGGTCGAGCCGATCGAGCACCACTCGTGCGCGTCGCGCGACGCGACGCAGTGCGAAGCGCGCGAACTCCGGCTCCTCGGCGAGCAGGCGCTCGACGGCGCGTGCCGAGAGCACCGCGCAGCACACCGACGCGGCCGCGGAAGCTGTCGCCGGATACGAACCGCCCCCGAAGACGGGAATCTCACCGAGTACGCCACCCGCCTCTTCGAAGTGCAACACGGTCGATCCGCTGTTCGCCCGTCGCGCGACTCGCACGCGCCCCGTCAGCACGAAGTGCAGCGCGGCCGGCGCGTCTCCGGCCCGGAAGAGCTCCGCGCGGCGCGGATAGCGCCTGATCACCGACAGCGCGGCGACGCGGCGAGCGACTCTCGGCGAGAGGTCGGCCAACACGGGAAGCTCGACGAGCGAGGCGCGCGGGTCAGCAGGCGGCACGTCGCACACTGGACACAATGGAACTGCGGTTCCAGCGCGACCGAGCAATGCGACGCAGACTGCGGATGACCAACGCGCCGCGCGACCGCGACGACTCCAGGAGGAGCTGTCTCATGCGTCTCCCTGCCATTGTGGTGCTTTCGACCCTGCTCACCGTTCCTGCCCCCCTCGCTGCGCAGCAGCACGGCGATCACCCGCATCGGGCCGCGCCGGACGATTCTGCGTTCCGCGCCCTACAGGCGCGAGGGTTTCTGGTGATGGGCGTCAATCAGTACACCTCCGTCCACCGCTTCGACGCGCTCCCCGAGGGCGGACGAATCGAGCTGCAACGCGACCGCGACGACTCCGCGGGAACGGCGACGATCCGCGCGCACCTGAGGGCGATTGCGCGGGCTTTCGCCGCCGGCGACTTCGCCGCTCCGGCTTCCGTGCACGCGGAGACGGTGCCGGGAGTGATCGTGATGCGTGCGCGCCGCGCCGCGATACGCTATGAGGTTGCCGATCTCGCACGCGGCGCGGAGCTGCGTATCCGATCGGCCGATCCGATGGCCGTGGAAGCCATTCACCGCTTTCTCGCGTACCAGCGGACGGAGCACCACACCGGATCCACCGCGCATGCGCCGTGACCCGTGAGCGCGGTGGACCGTGGTTGGCCACGACGTCGAGTCGTGGGTAATATCCGACCATGGGAGCGGCGCCACGCGACGTCCACGCGCACGAGCACGGCCACGAACACGGCCACGAGCACGCCCATGATCATGCGCATGGGCACTCGCATGGCCCCGGACGGCATGCACACGGTCCTGCCAGCTTCGACCGGGCATTCGCGATCGGCGTCGGGCTCAACGTCGCCTTCGTCCTCGCCGAGGTGGTGTTCGGCCTTCGGACGAACTCGCTCGCGCTGATCGCCGACGCGGGGCACAACCTGGGTGACGTGCTCGGGCTCGTGCTCGCGTGGGCCGGCACCGTGCTGGCCCGCAGCCAGCCGACGCCGCGCCGCACGTACGGCATGCGCCGCTTCTCCATCCTCGCCGCCGTCGCGAACGCGGGCATCCTCCTCGTGGCCGTGGGCGCCATCCTCGTCGAGGCCCTCGATCGATTCCGCCATCCTGCGCCGATCGCCGGCGGCATCGTCTCCGTCGTCGCGGCCGTCGGCATCGCGATCAATCTCGGCACCGCGCTGGCGTTCATGCGCGGACGCGAGCACGACCTCAACATCCGCGGCGCGTTCATCCACATGATGGGCGATGCCGCGGCATCCGCCGGGGTCGTCGTGGCCGGTCTGCTCATCGCCGCGACGGGGCTGCTCTGGATCGATCCCCTCGTCTCGCTGCTGCTCGCGGCCCTCATCATGTGGAGCAGCTGGGGGTTGGCGAAGGATTCGGTGAACCTCGCGATGGATGCGGTGCCCGCCGGCATCGATCCACTCGAGGTCGAATCGCTCCTCCGGAGTCTCGAGGGCGTCGTCGAGGTGCACGATCTCCACATCTGGGGGATGAGCACGACCGACGTCGCCCTCACCGCACATCTCATCCGCCCCTGTCACGGCGGCGAGGACGCGTTGCTGGCCAGCGCCACGCGACAGCTGCGCGACCGGTTCGGCATCGCGCACGCCACGCTTCAGGTGGAGCAGGGGCTCGCGATCCATGCCTGCGACCTCGCCGCGCCCGGCAGCGTCTGAGATCCGAGCGGCGGTGGCGGACGTAGTCCTTCGTGCGGCCCCGACGTTCCCTTCGCGCGTCTTCGGCTGCACACTACCCCGGTCCTTTCTCTGAGCGCGCCGCCGTGGCTCCACTCGTCAAGCGAAACCACTGGGTCGTTCGCCTCACGCACTGGGTGAACGTCCTCGCCGTGATCCTCATGGCCGGTAGCGGCATGCGCATCTTCAACGCGCACCCCGCCTTCGCACGGCCCGGCGAGACGTTCCCGCTCAATCCCTGGGAAGGAACGTCCATACCGTCGTGGCTCACCTTGGGTGGCTGGCTCGCCGGTGCACGGCACTGGCACTTCGCCGCGATGTGGCTGCTGCTCGCCAACGGCCTGTTCTATCTGGGATTCCTCTTCTTCCACGGCGAGTGGCGCGACATCGTCCCGCGCCGCGGTGACGCGCGGGACGCCGTCGAGATGCTCAAGTTCTACCTCTTCGTGCGGCGCGACCACCCGCGTCAGGGCAAGCACAATGCGCTGCAGAAGCTCGCGTATTTCGCCATGCCGGTGCTGGGGCTCGTGCTCGTGCTGAGCGGGTTGGCCATCTGGAAGCCGGTCTCGCTCTGGTTCATCACCGCGCTGTTCGTGAACTACAAGTGGGCGCGCTTCGTTCACTTCGTGGCGATGGTGCTCCTGCTCCTGCTCGCGCTCGTGCACGTGTTCATGGTGTTCAGCGTCGATCCGTACTCCCTGCGCGCGATCGTCACGGGCTGGTACGACCGTTCGCGATCGCCCGAAGCGCGCAACGCGCGGCCGTTCTTCCATCTCTTCGGCGCGTCTCGCCCGACGTCGGAGGAGCCTCCACGGCCATGACACTCGATCGCCGTCGCTTCCTCACCATCTCGGCCGCGTCGATCACGGGATCGATGCTCGCTGCGTGCGACAAGAGCCCGAAGAGCGCACAGCCGCTGCTGAACCTTGCCGAGCGGGCGAATCAGCGCGTCGAGGAAGGCCTCTTTCGGCACACGGCGATGAATCGGCTCGACGCCGACACGCCGCTGGCCGGCCGCAGCTTCCCCAAGTACTTCGTCTCGCCGCGAGTGCCCGTGTGGGATCCGGCGGCCAACGGAGTGTGGCGACTGGAGGTGTCGGGGGCGGTGCGCCGGCCGCTGTCACTCACGCTCGACGATCTCATGAAGCTCCCGCGCATCACGCAGACGGTGGATCACTTCTGCGTGGAAGGATGGAACGCGCGAGCCACCTGGTCAGGCGTGCGCGTCAGCGATCTGGCGCGCGCCGCCGAGGCGACCGACGACGCCCAGTACGTCGACTTCGCCGGCTTCGACAAGGGCTACCACGAGAGCTGGGACATGCAGAGCGCGATGCATCCGCAGACACTCGTGGCGTACGGGATGGACGGCTATCTGCTGACTCCCGCGCACGGTGCACCGGCGCGCGTGCACTCTCCGGTGAAGCTCGGCTACAAGAGCACCAAGTACCTCACGCGCGTGGTGTTCATGCCCGTTCGCAACGGCGGCTACTGGAGCGATCAGGGCTACGAGTGGTACGCCGGGACGTGATCGTGGCGAGCGCGGAGCTTGCAACAGGTCGCACGCACACCATCACCCGCCTGCCACACTCCATGCCCGAAACGTCCCCCGTCTCACACGACCGCGCTGCCTGCCGATTCGAGGTTCGAACCATGGCCGGCACCGGCATTCTGGCCTACGTCGAGCGCGGGTCCGCGCTGGAGATTCTGCACACGGAGGTGCCCGATGCCGCCGAGGGACAGGGATACGGTGCCGCGCTCGCCGTGGCCGCGCTCGACTTCGCCCGGAGCGAAGGTAAGCGCGTGATCCCCTCCTGCCCGTATGTCGCGGCTTACATCGGGCGGCATCCGAGCTACGCGGATCTCGTGTCGGGCTAGTCCTCGGCGCGGCGTGCCGGTGCGGGCGGGACCCTCGTCGCCTTCATGCACCAGCGCTCGAGCTCGAACGTCGACACCGTGCGCCAGTCGGGAGGATACGGCGCGAGCCGGCGCTTGTCCCCCTCGCTGGATTCGAACACGAGCCATCCGCTGCGGCGACGTTCCTTGCTTCCCAGGAGCTTGTCCAGCGTCGGCGAGAGCGTCGGTGAGCCGATCTCGCGCACCGTCCAGTCCACGCCCACCGTATCGGTGAACGTTCGCGACGTGATGTGCTGAGTCATGGCGCTCGGGGGCTGAGGGTCGCGCGCGAGCCTACCAATCGGCGGTAGTGATGTCCGGCTACTGATACTGAATGTACAGCGGGCGGGGGGTCAACCGCAGCACCTCTGCCGGCGTGAGCAGCGGATCGCCCTTCTTCGTGTCATTGTGGAAGAAGAGCTTGAAGCCCGTGAACTGCACCGGCTCCGCCTTCACGTAGTCGTGATACGAATCGAACTTCAGCCAGGGCGGTCCCCAGCCGTCCATGTGCATCACGACCTGCACGTGCGGGGTGTATCGGATCTTCGACACGTTCGTCACCATGCCGCGCGTGAAGCGGTGGACGACGAGAATCTTCGGCGGCAGACCTTTCGATCGCACGATCTCATCGAGAAAGTCGACGGCCCAGTTGATGTCCTTCGCGTCGAGCGTACCGATCTTCCGACCGGGCACCACTCCCGACGTCGCCATCGCGAATTCGGGATCGATGCCGAGATGCACGTCGGGCTCCTCGAGGAAAGGTCGGAGTCGCGGCAGCTCCGCCGGCACCGTGCTCTTGCCCACCTGCACGTCCATGAAAAACAGCGCCTTGCGTGACTTCGCCCACGAGTGGATCTCGTTGACGAGCGAGTCCCGCATCCACAGGCGATACAGGCCATTCTTCCCTGGCGCGCCCTGCGCCACGGTGACGATCAGATGCAGCGCCGGCACGACGGGCTGGGACGGCTCTGCTCTCCTCCAGCGAGCCGCTTCCCTGTCGAGCATCGCGAGCATCTGGTCCTTCGGGTACTCGCCAAGCACGCCCATTTTCTTCGACAGCGGATTTCCGTAGAAGGCGATGACGCGCTTTGCGGGGAGCACGGCGCCCGCCAGGGGTCGCGGCATCTTCACCGGCCACAATCTGTCCAGCACGCTGTCCGGCTTCGTCATGCTCGCCAGAGCCACGCTGTCGCGACGCGAGCGCTTGGGTACCTCCCCGCCTGACGCTGGAAGCGGAGCCGGACGCGCATCGCCGTCGGGCGAGGTGGACGCTGCAGTATCCGTTGCCGAGGTGCGCGTAACGCCGTCGTCACGTTTCGCATCCGCGCTCGAATCTTCGCCATTGGCCACCGGCAGCTGGTCCGAGGACGGTGCGGCGTTCGGACGGTCATAGCAGGCGCACGCGACCGAGAGCACGACGAAGGCAACGGCGCGGCGCGCCGGGAGAGCGAACATGTGTTGGCAGTTGGCGGTGTAACGCCGGCAGCGCACCGGCTTGCGTCATCCTAGACGCGATTTGTGCAATCACCAAGCCCGGCAGGGTCGCGTCGTCACGCTGGGCCCGGTTGTCCGCTCCCGGCGTGTGTGCGCACCGAGTTGGTCGGAACAATTTGGCCCCTGACGCCAATCATTTGTTTATCTTCCTCGTGGTCCGATGCTTGACGCACGGCCT
>DATEOG010000101.1:0-6552 GCA_035274345.1 Gemmatimonadaceae bacterium | reverse complement strand
GCCAGGGCGATCGTGCGCTCGGCGAGGCACTCGAAGATCAGGTAGTCGATCTCGGCGCGCTCGGCGAGCTCCACCGCCGGCTCGATCCGGTCGCCCGAGTAGCCTGCTCCCGTCCCAAGACGCACGCCGCGCGCTGCGCGTTCGCTCACAGTGAGATCACTCCCGTGATCACGAGCGCGACCGCCATCACGATCGACGTCGCCCAGAGTAGCGGAATCGTGAACCGCTGGTGCGCGCCCAGCTCCACGCCGGTGAGCCCGACGAGGAGAAACGTCGACGGCGTGAGCGGGCTGACGGGAAAACCAAGCGTCATCTGCCCCATCAGCGCCCCGTGCGCGACACGTTCGGGGGTCACGCCGAGCAGTCGCGTCGTCTCCGCGACCACGGGGAGCACGCCGAAGTAGAACGAGTCGGGATCGAACAGGAGGCTGAGCGGCATCGACACGAGCGCCAGCGCGAAGGGGACGTGCGGCGCCGCCCCGGGCGACACGTGCGACGCCGCCGCGCTCGCCATGGCGCCCAGCATCCCCGACCCCTGCATGATCCCGGTGAACACGCCGGCGGCGAGCAGGATGCTCGCCATCATGATCGCGCTCTTCGCATGCGCGTCCACGCGTGCACGCTGCATGGCGACCGACGGATAGTTCACGAGCAGCGCAGCCGCGGTGCCGAGCATGAACATGACAGCGGGTGGCAGCACGCTCGCGATCATCAGGCCGAGCACCGCGACCGTGAGCGCCACGTTGATCCAGAACCGGCCCGGCCGCCGCAGCGCACGCTCCGCGTCGCTCAGCGCGACGTCGTGCTGTACGGCGCCGACGTCGCGAGCACCCACGAGCGGCAGCGCGGCGAGTCGGCGCGTCCCGCGTCGTCCCAGCCACCACGCGAGGAGCGCCGCGAACAGGATCCCGACGACCTGCGCCGGCACGAGCGGGCGATACAACTGCGCCACTGGGATCTTCAGCGCCGCGGCAGCGCGCAGCGTCGGTCCGCCCCAGGGCAGCACGTTCATCACGCCCGCGCCGAGCGCCACGACCGCGGCGAGCACGCGCCGGTCCATCGACAGCCGCTCGTACAGCGGCAGCATCGCCGGAACGGTGACGAGGAACGTCACGGCGCCGGAGCCGTCGAGGTGGACGAGCGCGGCGAGCACGAAGGTGCCGACGACGATCGACGTCGGATGCGAGCCGACGGTGCGCACGATCCGTCCGATGATCGGGTCGAACATCCCCGCGTCCGTCACGATGCCGAAGAACAGGATCGCGAACACGAACATCGCGACGACGGGCGCGAGGCTCTGCACGCCGGCGGTGACGAACTTCCCCGTCTCGAGGCCGAACCCTCCCGCGAAGGAGGCGAGCATCGGCACGACGATCAGCGCGACCAGCGGCGTCACCCGGCCGCTCATGATCGCGGCGAGGAGAACGACGATCGTGGTGACCCCCAGGAGCGCGAGCACGGAAGGATCTTCTCGCGCGGGCGTCGATCACGCAAATAGATTGCTGTTGCATATCGATAAGCCGTCCTTATGAATCTCCCCGAGCTCCGCCTCATCCGATATTTCGTCGCCGTCGCCGAGGAGCTTCACTTCGGCCGCGCGGCGGCGCGCCTGCACGTCGCGCAGCCGGGTCTCAGCCAGCAGATCCAGGCGCTCGAACGCCGGCTCGGCGTGCGGCTCCTCGAGCGGACGAGCCGTCAGGTGCGGCTCACCCCGGCCGGCTCCGTGCTGCTCACCGAGGGCCGGCGGCTCCTCGCCGAGACCGAGCGCACCGTGGATCGGGTGCGTCGCACCGGCCGGGGCGAGATCGGGCGCGTGACGCTCGCCGCCATCGGTTCGGCCACGTACGACGTCGTGCCGCGGCTGCTGCGAGCGCATCGTGCGCGGTATCCGGACGTCGAGCTCGTGCTGCGCGAGATGTCCACGCCGGCGCAGGTCCAGGCGCTGCGGACCGGCGAGATCGACGTCGGCCTGCTGCGCGTCCCCGCCGACACCACGGATCTCGCCGAGCACACGGTGCGGGAGGATCGCATGGCACTCATGCTCCCCGAGACGCACCCGCTGGCGCGGCGGAGGAGCATCCCGCTCCGCTCGCTGGAGTACGAGCCGCTCATTCTCTTCCCCGCTGCGCCGAGGCCGAGCTGGGCCGACACCGTCATCGCTGCCTGTCGCGCTGCGGGGTTCGAGCCGGTCGTCGCGCAGGAGGCCATGGAGTCGGCCACGGTGGTGAGCTTCGTCGCAGCGGGAGTCGGAGTCGCCGTCGTCCCCGAGGGACTGAAGGTCCTCGCGCGAGCCGGCGTGGTGTTCCGGTTCGTCGCTCCCCCAGCCCCGGTCACTCGCTTGAACGTCGTGCACCGGACAGGTGAGTTGCCGCCGGCGGTGGGGTCGCTGATGGAGCTCGTGCGGGAGCTGTGGCCGGAACGACGGCGCTGAATTGGCGAGGTGGGGAATCAGTGTATCAGTCGGTGAATTAGTGCATCGGCTTGCGCCCCACACTCGTTCCACTGATCATCCCAACGTGACCCAGCCCTCGATCGACGACCGCGACGGCCCGCTCTACCTGTCCCGCGCGTCCGGCCGCAGCTACACCGACCTCGGCTTCGGCCGCGTGGTGGCGCAGCAGGTGCGCGGCCGCTTCCTCACGCACGACGGCGAGCCGACGAGCCGCAAGTACGGCCTCGGGGCGCAGCGCATCGAACGCTTCTACCTGCGCGCCCTCGCCGCCCCGCTCCCGGTGTTTCTCGCCTGGGGGCTCGGCGTCCTGCTCCTGCTCAACGGCTTCTTCGCGTTGGCCTACCTCGCCCTCGGCAACGGCGCGCTGCGCGGCGGGGAGGCCAGTGGCGTCACCGATCCGTTCCTGCGCGCCTTCAGCTTCAGCGTCGGCATCTTCACCACGACTGGTACCGCACCGATGTACGCCGTCGGCGCCACGGCGCACTGGCTGGTGGTGCTGGAGTCGTTCTTCGGCCCGTTCGTGCTCGTCGCCACCGCCGGCCTGCTCATCGCGCGGCTCACGCGCCCCCGCATGCGCCTCCGCTTCAGCGAATCGGCCGTCGTCGCCCCCTACGAGGGCGGACGCGGTCTGATGTTCCGCATCGTCAACGTCCAGCCGGGCGAGCTGAGCGACGTACAGGTACGTCTGAGCGTCACCATGCTCGAGGACGTCGAGGGATCGAAGGGGCGCCGCGAGCGCAACTTCTATCCACTCGCGCTCGAGCGTGGGTCGGTGGATCTGTTCACGCTGCACTGGACGATCGTCCACCCGATCACCGAGGACAGCCCATTCAAGGGCGCGACGCCGGACACGCTTCGCGACGCCCAGGCCGAGCTTCTCGTGCTCGTCAACGCACACGAGGAGACGTTCTCCACCCGTGTCACCGCGCGCGCCTCCTACTGGTGGGACGAGATCCGCTGGGACGCAAAGTTCGCCAGCATCTTCTCCAGCTCGGCGGAAGAGGTGCTCGCCATCGACGTCGAGCGTCTCGATCGGCTGGAGCGACTCGAGCCCGGTACCACGAGCACGCCGCCGGCGCGCGAAATCCCGGTCGAGGGTACGTCGGCCGCGAGCTGAGCGCGGACGCGGTGGTTCTTCAAAAGCGACGGAACTCGGATCTTGAACGGCGATCTTACTGAAACGGCAGGATTTGCTCTGTGCCGGCGGAGAAGTCGCAGCGACGTGTCCTTCGTAGTCATCCCGAGCGAGCGCAGCGAGTCGAGGGATCTGCACTCGGATGTCATCCCGAGCGAGCGCAGCAAGTCGAGGATCTGCACTCTGATGTCATCCCGAGCGAGCGCAGCAAGTCGAGGGATCTGCACTCTGATGTCATCCCGAGCGAGCGCAGCGAGTCGAGGGATCTGCACCCCTCACGAGGACGTCCAGATCCCTCGACTGCGCGCTGCGCGCTCCGCTCGGGATGACACGAAACGGGAGGAGCCGATCCGGCCCTTTCAGATCTGATCGCCCTTCAAGATCCGCGTTCCGTCGTTGGCCGAAGCGCAACACCAGAGCTAGCGCTCCTCCCCCACGCCCACCCGCACCGCCTCCAGATCGAGCTCCTGCTCCAGCTCGCGCAGCACGTCGTCCGAGATCGCCCCTTCGTTCCGCAGACGCACGAGCATCCGCCGCTCCGCGCGCAGCATCGCGCCCCGCAGTCGCCGCCGCCCTTCCGGCTCGCCCGCGTGATGCTCCAGCAACCGGATCCGGTCGCGAATCTCGTTGCGCAGCCAGTCCACGTCGCGCGCGTCCACCCACTCCTCGCGCGACATGTCGTCCAGCACCTCGGCGCCGCGCCGCGACGCCTCCAGCCGTGCCGTGCGCGCCTCGAGGTGGTGCGACTTCTCCGGCGTGAACGCGAACGCGCGGATGATCGGCGCGAGCGTCAGCCCCTGCACCACGAGCGTCACGAGGATCACGCACACCGTGATCACGATGATCTCGCTGCGATACGGGAAGGGCGCTCCGCTCGCGAGCACGGCCGGCAGCGCGAGCGCCGTCGCCAGCGAGACGATGCCGCGCATGCTCGTCCACGCCACGAGGAATACTCCGCGCTTCGTCGCCTTCGGCTCGTTCCGCCGCACGCGCCGGCTCGCCAGGCGCGGCAGCACCGTCGCGATCGGCACCCACACCAGCCGCACCACGATCGCCACGAGGGAGATGAGCAGCCCGTCGCGCACGAGCGTTGGCAGCGTTCCATTCGGCACCGCCGCCAGCAGCGCACGGAACTGCAATCCGAGCAGCAGGAAGATCGCCGCGTTGAGCACGAACACGACGAGATCCCACACCGAACGGTTGTGCAGCCGCGAGAGCGGCGCCACCGCGTTGGAGAAGTGGCGGCGGAGGTAGATGCCTCCCGCCACGCACGCCAGCACGGCCGACACGTGCAGCGACTCGGCTGTCAGCCACGCTACGTACGGCGCGGAAAGCGTCAACAGAGTCTCGGCCATCGCGTCGCGCGACCAGCGCAGGATGCGCAGCGCCACCCACGCCACGAGGATGCCGACGAGCACGCCGACTCCCGCGTCGAGGAAGAAGCGCACGACGGACTCCCCCCAGCTGAACGTGCCCGTCACCGCGGCCGCCACCGCCGACCGGTAGAGGATCAGCGCCGACGCGTCGTTGACCAGGCTTTCGCCTTCGAGGATGACGACGACCCGGCGCGGCACCGGCAGTCGCGACACGATCGCTGCGGCGGCGACCGCGTCCGGCGGTGAGACGATCGCCCCCAGCGCTACCGCCACGGCCCACGGCATGTCCGGGAACAGCATGCGCGCGGCGATTGCCACCGCGGCCGACGTCGCGAGCACCAACCCGATCGCCAGCAGCGCGATCGGGCGGCGATTGGCGCTGAAGTCGCGGAGCGACGTGAAGAACGCCGCCGCCCAGAGTACCGGCGGCAGGAAGACGAAGAACACCAGGTCCGCGTCGATCCGCGGGATCGCGACGCCCGGAATCATTCCGAGCGCGAATCCGGCGAGCACCTGCAGGATCGGCGGCGGCACCGGGAGCCGGCGCGCGATCGCCGTCACGGCGACGACGACCGCGGCGAACGCGATGGCGATGACGATCGGTGGGAAGTGCTGCACGCTAGCGTCTCACCCGCACGTCATCGCACGATCTTGAAGTTGAACATCGGGGACCCGAGCGCCCCGTAGAGCCGCGTCCAGATCGGCAGCAGCATCTCCATGCCGCGCGCGTTCGTCACGTCGCCCAGGTCGATCACGTCGCGCCAGCCGAACCACTCGCCGAGCCAGCCCTTCACCTTCGCCTTCGCGTCGGCGTCGTTCCCGGCGACGAACATCGTGTGGTCGCCGCCGCCCACCGCCGCCGGGTTCACCATCAGCGCCGCAGTGGTGGTGTTCAATGTCTTCACGAGGCGCACGCGCGGAAAGGCACGCTGCAGCTGCTCCGCCATCGAATCGGTGTTGCACACCGTGAGCGTCGGTGGAAATCCCTTCGAGAAGTCCAGCGGGTTGCTGATGTCGAGCAGGATCTTGTCGCCGAGGGCCTCGGCGCCTGCGCCCTCGAGCGCCGGAAGCGCCCCGCCTCCCGACGTGGCATTGAGGATCACCTCGCCGAACCGCGCCGCCTCGGCGAAGGTGCCCAGCTTCACCGCCGGGTGCGACGCGTGCCAGTCGCGGAATGCGGGCCCACGCGTGCTCGCGCGCTGCAGCGTCGCCTGTGGATCGCGCGTGCCGATCATCACGTCGTGCGCCTTCGCGGCCAGCGCTCCCGCCAGCGTCTGGCCCACGATGCCCGTGCCGAAAATTCCGATCTTCATGCTGAGTGCGATGGTGTGAGGTCAGATCGATCGCGCGCGACCGCTGCGCCGCGCGACGGTACCGTATCCGAGCCGACTCGACCGTGTTCCCGTGCTGTCCCTCGCGTGCGCTCGGGGCCGCTCGATGTCCTGAACCTTCGTCCAATACCGAATGCGGCGGTCCGCCGTGAACGTGCGCAATTGGCTCGAGCGGCGCCCACGCCGCTCACGTGATCTGCGTCGCGTCGCCGATTCCACGCTTACGGAGGATCGAGTTCGTGACCCCCCCGACATATA
>DATEOG010000100.1:0-5807 GCA_035274345.1 Gemmatimonadaceae bacterium | reverse complement strand
CTCACGCACGCCCGTGCCGGCGCGGGAGCTTCGGCGGCTCTTCCTCGATGCGCTGCGGGAGCGCGTGCCGAATGCCGGCCGGGATCGTGAGCCTCTCGCGCGTGCGCTGCGGCGGGCGGGCGTCAGCGACGGCGCGGCGCTCGAGGCGGAATCCATGCTCGGCCGGCTCGACGATGCCGCCTTTTCGGCTACCGGTACGCTCGACGAGCGCGACCTGCGCGAGTCGGCAGAGATCGTCGAGATGGTCGATCAGGAGGCGATCCGTCCGTCGCGCGGCGCCGGGCGCGTGTCCGGGGCGCTCGTCCTCCTGCTCGCCATCGCGAGCCTGGCGCATGCGGCGTCCGACGAAGCCGAGCGACTGTTCGACGACGGCGTGCGCGCGTACCAGCGCGGACAGTTCGGCGTGGCGGAGCGCCGCTTCCTTCGCGTGACCTCGCTCGCACCCCGCGCGGTGGACGCGTGGGCGAATCTCGGCACTGCGGCGTGGGAGGGTGCAGACACCGCGCAGGCGGCGCGCGCCTGGCATCACGCGCTGCGCCTCGATCCACTGGACGCCGAGTCGCGCGAACGGCTCAGCGGGCTGCAACCGCTCGGTCTAAGGTCGACCGCGTACGTCGCACCGCTCTCGGTCGATGCAGTTGCCTCTCTCGTGCTTGCATCGTGGCTGGCCGCATGGCTGGTGCTCGTGCTGCCAGGCGGTGTTCGTCCCCGCGCTGCACGCCCGATCGCCGGCGGCGCGATCGCGGTGTCGCTCGTCGGCCTCGCCGTGCTGTTCGAGATCGAGTCCCGCGTCGAGGCACGTGACCTCGCGGTGCTCGTGCACGGCCGAACGCTGTTGGAGACTCCCGCTTCGGAGTCGCGCTCGCTCGCCGTCGCTGCGGCTGGTGAAGCCGGACAGCTCGGAGCGCGTGAGGGAGGTTGGGTCCATCTCACGGTCGACGCGGGCCGCGCCGGATGGGTTCCGGCGAGCGCCCTCTTGCCGATCGATCCGGTGCAGCCGGCGCGATTGACCGGGTTGGCGCCCGTCCGGTAACCTTCGCCATGGCGCGTATTGCAGTGCTCCCACCGGCCGTGGCTGACCAGATCGCCGCCGGCGAGGTGGTCGAGCGCCCCGCGTCGGCCGTCAAGGAGCTGGTCGAGAACGCGCTCGACGCAGGCGCCACGGCGGTCGATGTCGCAGTCGAGGAGGGCGGGCGCCTGTCGATCCGCGTCAGCGACGACGGGGTCGGCATGGAGCGAGACGATGCGCTGCTCGCACTCGCCCGACATGCGACCTCGAAGATCCGATCCGCGGCGGATCTCGTCGGCGTGGCCAGCTTCGGTTTCCGCGGCGAGGCGTTGCCGGCGATCTGTTCCGTCTCCCGCGTCGTCATCGAGACCGCGCCGTCCGACGGAGCGGGCACCGCGATCCACGCCGCTGGCGTCGTCGTCAGCGAGGTGCGCGACGTCGCGCGCCGCCGCGGGACCACGATCGTCGCGACGCAGCTCTTCTTTAACGCGCCCGCGCGCCAGAAATTCTTGCGCGGCGCGCGATCGGAGTGGCGCGGCGTGATCGACGCGATGACGATGGTCGCGCTCACGCGCCGCGACGTCCGCTTCACCGTGTCGAACGACGGGCGCCAGGCGCTCGCGCTCCCCGCTGCGCGCTCGCTCCGCGATCGGGTCGCCGCACTGTGGGGATCGGCTGTCGCCGACCGCATGGTGGACGTCGACGACGTGCGCGGCACGATCCACGTCAGCGGGCTCGCCGAGCGCCCGGGTGACGTGGGAACGGCGAGCCGGCGAACGTTCCTCACCGTGAACGGGCGTCCGATCCGTGACGCCGGATTGCTGCGCGCCGCCGAAGCCGCCTACAAGTCCACGCTTGCTCCGGGCCTGCGTCCCTCGCTGCTGCTCGACATCGTGCTCCCCGCCGATGCGGTCGATGTGAACGTGCATCCGGCGAAGGCGGAGGTGCGCTTTCGCGACCGGTGGGTGGTGGAGCGAGCCGTGGAGGATGCGATTCGCCGTGCGCTCGGCACCTTCGACGCGAGTGCCGCGCTCGGTGTGCGCAGCTGGTCGCCGTCGGCCCCCGGTTGGAGCACCGCGCGCTCCGACGTCGAGTTGCTGCGGCCATTCGACGCGAACGCCGAGGGTCTGTTCGAGCACCGCGGCGACGAGCAGCACGGTGGGCCGATCGGTGTGGAGGACGAGTCCGACGCGGCGCTCGAGCACGAATCGTGGCGCCCTCCGGAGCCGCGCTTTCCATCGGCGCCCACGCCCGAGCCGGCGCCGACGCAGCATGTGCCGCCGCTGCTGCAGCTCCGGCGCACCTACATGCTGTTCGAGCACGAGGACGGCGTCGTCCTCATCGACCAGCATTCAGCGCACGAGCGCGTGCTGTACGAGCGCTTCATGGGCATGCTGGAGCGTGGCGAGGCGCCGTCGCAGCGGCTGCTGTTTCCCCTCACGCTCCACCTCACCGCGGCCGAGGGTGACGCGTTCGAGGCGAACCGCGATGTGCTCGTTCGTCTTGGCTTCGAGGTCGAAGGGTTCGGCGGACATACGCTGCTCGTCAGCAGCGTCCCCATGCCGCATCCGCGCTTCGACGCCGAGCGCTGCCTGCGCGAGACGTTGGCCGCGCTCGCGGGTGATCGCGCACCGTCGGCGCACGCGCGGCACGAACGACTCGCCGCCACGGTGGCGTGCAAGGCGGCGATCAAGGCTGGAGACGAGCTGTCGCCCGCGGAGATGCGCGCGCTGTTCGTCGCGCTGGGTGACACGCAGCTCCCCGCGCACGACGTGCATGGCCGCTCGACGATCGTGCAGCTCTCGTGGCCCGAGCTCGAGCGCCGCTTTGGACGACAGTAGTGCGCCCGCCATTCCGGTGGTGTGCGGCCCGACGGCGGCGGGGAAGACACGGCTCGCCCTCTGGCTCGCCGAGCGGACGGACGTCACGATCGTCAGCGCGGACTCGCGCCAGCTCTATCGCGGCTTCGACGTCGGGACGGCGAAGCCCACGGCTGCCGAGCGTGAGAGTGTGCCGCACTGTGGCATCGACGTGCTCGACCCCACGCAGCGCGCGTCGGCCGCGTGGTGGGCCGACCACGCCGACGCCTGGATCCGCGAGGCACTCGCGCAACAGCGCGTTCCTCTGGTTGTCGGCGGAACCGGTCTCTATCTCCGCGCGCTGTTCGGAACCCTGTTCGAGGAACCGCCTCTCGACGAGGCGCGTCGCGTCGAGCTCCAGCGCGAGCTGGGCTCCTGCGACACCGAGACGCTGCGGCGCTGGACGCGCGAGATCGATCCGGCGCGCGCCTCCCTCGGGCGCACGCAGCTGCTGCGGGCGCTCGAGATTGCGCTGCTGACCGGTCGGCGTGTGAGCGAGCTCCACCTCGAACGGAAGCGGCCGGCACGGTGGTCCGCGCGCTATCTCGTGGTCGATCCGGGCCCCGAGCTCGCGATGCGGATCGAGGCGCGCGTTCGGACGATGATGGAAGACGGCTGGCGGGAGGAGGTCCGCCGGCTGATCGACCAGGTCCCCGGGGATGCGCCGGCATGGAACGCCGCGGGCTACCGTGCGATTCGTCTGCTCGAGAACGGCGAGCTTGCCGAGCGCGACGCGGTACAGCGAGTCATCGTGGACACGCGGCAGTACGCCAAACGGCAGCGCACCTG
The DNA here is from genome assembly GCA_035274345.1 of Gemmatimonadaceae bacterium. GTDB lineage: Bacteria > Gemmatimonadota > Gemmatimonadetes > Gemmatimonadales > Gemmatimonadaceae > AG11. The sequence continues at coordinate 2,150 of DATEOG010000100.1, read as the reverse complement.
GTTCCGGCACCAGCTCGCCGGCGACGACGTGACACGCCTCGATCCGCGCGACCCCGGGTGGGAAGCGCGCGCCCTTTCCTGGTGGCAGACATGGCACGCTTGAAGATCGGGATCACCTGCTATCCGACCTACGGCGGTTCCGGAGCGGTGGCGACGGAGCTCGGCATCGCCCTCGCACACCGCGGGCACGAGATCCACTTCATCACGTATCAGCAGCCGTTCCGTCTCCCCTCGTTCCTGCCGCGCATCTACTTCCACGAGGTGGACGTCGGCCGATACCCGCTGTTCGAGTATCCCCCGTATGACCTGGCGCTCGCGGTCCGCATGCACGAGGTCGTGCTGGCGCACAAGCTCGATCTCCTTCACGTGCACTACGCCATCCCGCACGCGACGAGCGCCTGGATGGCGCGCGAGATGCTCAAGCCGACGCGTCCCGACATCAAGGTGCTCACGACGCTGCACGGCACCGACATCACCATCGTCGGACAGGATCCGTCGTTCCACGCCATCACCAAGTTCTCGATCGAGAAGTCGAACGGGCTCTCCGCCGTCTCGAAATATCTCCGCGACGAGACGCAGTCGGTGTTCGGATGCTCGAGCTGTCGCATCGAGGTCATTCCGAACTTCATCGATCCGTTGGTCTACGACCGGTCGAAATACGAGCCGCAGCTGCGCGATCAGGTGAACGGCGACAAGGTGCTCATGCACATCTCGAACTTCCGCGCCGTCAAGCGCGTGCGGGACGTGGTCGGGATTTACGCGCGCGTGGCGAAGCAGGTGCCGAGCGTGCTCGTGATGGTCGGCGACGGGCCGGAGCGCATCGATGCGGAACAGGAGGCGCGCCGACTCGGCGTGCAGGACCGCGTCTTCTTTCTCGGCAAGCTCGAGGCGGTCGCGCCGCTGCTGGCGAGCGCAGACCTGTTCCTCATCCCGTCGCAGAGCGAGTCGTTCGGCTTGAGTGCGCTCGAGGCGCTCGCCACGGGGGTGCCCGTGGTAGGCTCGCGCGCCGGCGGGCTGCCCGAAGTCGTGCGCGACGGCGAGACGGGCGCGCTCTGCGCGGTTGGCGACGTCGAGGGGATGTCTGCGGCAGCGATCCGGCTGCTCACCGACGACTCCCTCTGGCAGTCGATGTCGGCACGCGCCGCGGCCGACGCCCGGGCCAGATTCTCGCTCGATCAGGTCGTCGGCCAGTACGAGGCCTTTTACGTCGACGCGCTCGGTGATAGCCTCCCTGCCGACGACGAATAGCACCCTCACCCGCTCCCGGCATCCGTGAACGCCGCACTGCTCGCTCAACTCCCCGCGCCGCCCCTCGATGCCGTCCGCGCCACGCTGCTCGGCATCGTGGAAGGAATCACCGAGTTCCTCCCCATCTCGTCGACGGCGCACCTGATCCTGACGAGCCATGCACTCGGCCTGGCCGAATCCGAGTTCCTGAAGAGCTTCGAGATCATCATTCAGCTCGGCGCGATCCTCTCCGTGGTCGTGCTCTACTGGAAGCGCTTCCTCGACTTCGACGTGCTGAAGAAGGTCGTGGTTGCGGTCATCCCGACGGGCGTCATCGGACTCACGGTCTACAAGGCCATCAAGGGATATCTGATGGGCAGCCTCTCGGTCGTGCTGCTGTCGTTGCTCATCGGGGGCGCCGCGCTCATCGTGTTCGAGCGATTCCGCAAGGAGGACGAGCGGGACGTCGACTTCTCGGAGATCACGTACCGGAAGGCGTTCCTGATCGGCCTGTTCCAGGCCATCGCCGTGATACCCGGCGTCTCGCGCTCCGCCGCGACGATCGTCGGCGGATCGCTGCTCGGCGTCTCGAAGCGCACGATCGTCGAGTTCTCCTTTATTCTGGCCGTACCGACGATGCTCGCGGCCACGGGACTCGAGCTGGTCAAGAGCCAGGCGGCGCTCAGCGGCAACTTCGGCATTCTCGGGATCGGCTTCGTCGTCAGCTTCATCACGGCGATCGCCGCGATCAAATGGCTGCTGGCGTACGTGAAGAAGCGCGATTTCTCGCTGTTCGGATGGTACCGCATCGTTCTCGCGCTCGTGTTCTACCTTGTCTTTCTTCGCTGAGCGCGCGTCGGCCCGCTACGACGGTCATACCGCCGAAGAGCTCGAAGTGCTGCTCGGCGTTCCACGAGCCGAGG
>DATEOG010000099.1:0-5136 GCA_035274345.1 Gemmatimonadaceae bacterium | reverse complement strand
GGCCGTCCTCGACGATGAGCGCGTGGCGCCTGTCGGAGCGGATGAGCACCCCGACGGTGCCGGCGGGGCCGGCGACGGTGTCGCCATCGCGCGACTCCAGCGACCATGCCGGGACGTCGCTCGCGCTCGCTCGCGGCTCGGCGGGCTTCGCTTCGGCCAGCTGCTCGTCCCACGCCGGCTCGACCACGTCGGGGTGGGCGGGGGGCAGCGCGAGCAGCTTGTCGACGACCCGCTCGAACACCTCGTCGAGCTCCGGCCAGCCGCAGACGAGGGCGGGGACGATCAGCCCGCGGACCCGGTGCGCCGAGCGCGCGGGTGAGCCGAGCAGCGGGACCACCGCATCGGCCGCATCGCGCGCGGTCGCGGCGACCCGGGCCTCGGTGATCTGCGAGGAGGCCATTCCGGGAGCGGTGCCGTCGACGAATGGGCGGAGCGCCCGCGCGACGAGCGCTCGTCGGTCGGCGCGGTCGGACTCGGCGGTGTGGCGGATCGCGGTCATTGTCGAACGACGTCGCTAGACGCGTGCGGGCAACACCGGCGCTCGCCGAAACCGACTGGACGCCCGAGGCGTACTGCTGAAAAATCACCAGTCAAAGCGATCAGCAACCGCTCACCCCCGCCACCGTCGACGTCATGACGTATCCTCTCGCGTCTCGATCTGTTCTGGCTGCACTGGCGCCCGTGATATTTGCAGCTGTCCCCATACTGGCGCAGAATACTGCCACATCTGGTGCCGGACGGCTGGAGATCATCCCACTCGTCGCGGCCCACCAGCACCTCATGAGCCCCGCCGGCGTGGCGCTGATTCCGCCCGAGCCGCCGCTGGTCACGATCACTCTCCCCCCGGAGCTCGACCGGTTGCTGCGCCGACGGGAAAAGGTATCGGGTGCCCCGCCCACGGGGGACCTGTTCACGGAGGACGCGATCATCCAGGAGCTGCAGGAGGGTCGCTGGCAGAAGGGGCGCGACAAGATCGACTCGTTCCTCGGCTTCATGGACAAAAACCTCCACTACATCCCCAGTGCCTACGCGGCCAACGGAAACGCGGGGTGGATCGCCGGCACCATCCGGCAGGGGACGTCGACCGACGAGACGCTGAATTTCGTGCTCGGCCTGAAGAAGCCGGCTGGAAGGTCTTGGCAGATCGCCAGCGAGATCTTCACCGTGATCCCGCCCCGCCCATACGGCAAGCCGGTGCTGGCCGACCAGCTCGTCGAGGAGCTGGACGACGCCAGGATCAAGCGCGGCGTGGTGCTCTCCACCGCCTACTGGTGGGGCGATCCGCGCCACGGTTTCAGCACCGCCGAGGCGGCGGAGAAGACGCGGATCGAGAACGACTGGACCGTGGCGCAGGTGTCGAAGTATCCCGACCGGCTGGTGGCGTTCTGCGGCGTGAGCCCGCTCGCCGATTATGCGCCGGCCGAGATCGCGCGCTGCGCGAAGATCCCGCAAGTGAAGGGGATCAAGACCCACTTCGCCAACGCGCGGGTGGACCTGAGGAACCCCGACCACGTGGCGAGGCTGCGCCGCTTCTTCCGCGCGGCGAACGAGAACCACCTGGCCGTGGTCGCCCACGTGCGTACCCGCGGTCAGTTCGTCCCCGAGCTCGCGCGGATCGTGCTCGACTCGGTGTTCTCCGTGGCGCCCGACATTCCGATCCAGATCGCCCACATGGGGAGCACGGCGGGGCAGCCCGACGAGAACACGAAGGTGTTCGCCGACGCGATCGCGGCGCGGGACCCTCGGGCGAAGAACCTCTACTTCGACATCACCCAGACCGTCCTCACCGACGGCAGCCAGGCGTCGGAGCAGCTGGCGGAGATCGCCGCGGCGCTGCGGAGGATCGGGCTCGAGCGAATATTCTTCGGCACCGACATGACCCTGACGGGAAACAATCCCCCGCCGCGCGAGCATTGGAAGGCGGTGCGCAGGCTGCCGCTCACGGACGCGGAGCTGCGGGTCCTGGCGTCCAATGTTCCGCCCTACATGAAGTAGCGCGTGGCGCGCGGCGGCGCGCAGTCGTCTCTTCCTTTGATGCGAGTCGACCACTGGTTCCTCCTGCTGCTCGCCGTCGCGCCGGCGGCGTACACGTGGTGGAGCGGTCGCGCGATTCGCCGGTCGCTCGACGATCCGACGCTCCCCGATCTGCTGCTCGCGCGGCAGCGTCGGATCGTGCAGGTCACCGTGGTCGCGATCATCGCGTCGGCCTTCACGACCTCGGCCGCCGCGTTCACCCTCGTCGCGCTCCTGGGCGTGCTCGCGGCCCAGTATCCGATCAGGCGCGCGGTGTACGGCGACACGTGGTCGTTCGCGCAGTACGTGCGCTACACCAGCTTCAGCTTCGTCGCGTTCGGCGGCCTCTGGCTGTTCCCCCTCATCATGACGGGGATCGTCGTCCAGCTGGTCCAGGCGTGGATGCCCGAGCAGTCGGCGAAGCAGATCATGCTGGGTCTCGCGCTCGGGATCGTGGCGGCGGCGGTGTACCTCGTCTGGCACCGGAGCTTCGTGCGCGTCTGGCTCGTGCTGCACCAGGCGTCGCCGCTCGACGAGAGGAGTCCGCACGCGGCATTGCTGCCGCGCTTCCGCGCCGTGCTCGAGCGCGCCGGTGCCAGGCTTCCCGTTCACCCCACGACGCACCGCTACGGCGCACCCGGCGGTCAGGTGGTGAACGCGGCGGCGCTCTGCTCCCTGAACGTGCGTGCCGTCGCGATGAGCGACACGCTGCTCGCCAACCTCGACGCGGACGAGGCGACGGCGATCTTCGCGCACGAGATCGCACACCACGAGCACTACACCGATGCGGTGCTGCGCAAGCGCCGCCTCGCGGCCTTCATGCTGGCGGTATGCCTCGCCGCGATCCCGGCACTGCAGCTCGCGACGGGCGGCCGGTACACACTGGCGATCGATGGCCTCTTCCTCGTCGCCGTGATCATCTTCGTCGCGCGCGGCCAGCAGGGCCATCGTGCGCACGAGACCGAGTGCGACCTCCGCGCCGTGGAGCTCTCCGGCGACGCGGACGCGGTGATTCGCGGGCTGACCAGAATCCACGCGCTGTCGCTCGTGCCTCGCCGCTTCTCTCAGGAGTTCGAGCGTCAGGCCACGCATCCGAGCCTCGCGCGCCGCATCCAGGCAATACGCGCGCATACCGCGGTGGATGAGCCGACGCGCGACGAGCCCACCGTCGTTGCGACGACGACGCCCGGCGCGTACGTCGCGCTCGACGACGCCCGCAGCCACTGGTTCGAGGGCGCTCCCTCCGACGCACCACTCGACATCGGCGTGTTGCGCGAGCAGGCCACGAGCTACCGCGCGCTCGCCCATCGAGAGCTCGGCGAGCTGCGCCTCGTCGCCGAGCGACCGCGCACGCTTCGCGCGGCCGACCTTGCCGGCCGCTCGTGGAGCGTCGGCATCCGCGACGAGGACGTCGCGCGCGTGCAGGCCGCGCTGGACCGCGTGGACGTGAAGCTCGGCAGTCCCGTCGCGGAGCCGAAGGCATCGGGAGTGAACACCGCGCGCACTGTCGCCGCGGTTCTCCTGATCGCCGCGATGCTGGCCAACATCTGGGGCACGACGACATTCGTGACCTTCATCGCTCTGTTCGTGCCGAGCGTCGCGTCGCTCGCCGCGATGGCCGCGATGGCCCTGGGTGCAGCCCTGCCCTCGCTCGCCTCGGGCGGCGCGCGGATGCTGCACGAGATCACCGCGCTGGTGATCGTGATCGGCGCCGCCTTGTGGAGCGCGTTCATCGCCAGGAGATGGCATCGCGCGGTGCGCGACGGGAGCTCGCGCGAGATCGCCACGCGCCAGACCGTGCTGTGGACGCGCGCGCTGTACGCGGTACTGGCCATAGGCGTCGTCGTCTCGCTGCTGACCCTCAGCTTCGGCGGCCTGTCGTCGCCGGTGGCGCTGCTCGGGGATCCGCAGACCACGAGCGCCGCGATCGCCGTCCTGGGGCTCGGGGCCGCGCTGATCGTCGCGAGGCACCGGGCGTGGCGGCTCACTGGTGCGGCGCTCGTTGCACTCGCCGCCGTAGGAATCGCTGCCGGCACGCTCGGCGAGCGTTGGTCCACGCAGTCCACCGCGATCGCGTGGAGCACCGGGCGACTCTCCCTCGTCGCGACCGTGCCGATCGGCAGCGAGGTGCACGAGGCGTCGATGTCACCCGGAGGCACGCGATTCCTGACGCGCCGCTGGGTGGGGAACGACGACGTGGAAGGCGCCGAGTACTCCAGGCAGATCGTGACGGGGAGCATCCCGCTGCGCGGCCCGTCGCGCACGTTCACGGCGCTCGACGCCGCGCTGCCGAACGAGCGCGACCTGCTCGTGCTCGCGCGTTCCGGCGACAGCCTCGAGCTTCGGCTCGAGCGACAGGACGCGGACAGCGCGACGCGCGTAGCGTGGCGGCGCGCGATGCCGACGCTGGCGGACCCGCGCCTGCGGCTCGACGCGCGCGGTTCGCGATGGATCCTGAGCGGCCACCAGCGGGACGGGCAACGACATCGGCTCGCCACGCTCAGCGGCGCGATCGACGGCACCGACGTGCGACAGTCCGCCCTGCCGGCGGACACGCTGCGCGGTCAGCCCGTGTTCTCGTTCAGCGACGGCGCAACGCTGGTCATCGGTACGTCGCCGAGCGCCCTCGGCTCGCTGTCTGGACGGTCGTTCATCACGAGCTACCTCGCCATGCTGCGCGGTGACGCGCTTCGCTGGACGCTGTGGCGGTTCGATCGCGAGGGCAGCAGTGCGGTGAAGACCCTGCGTGGCTATCCGACGTGCGCAGCGTCGACCGAGGACGACGTCGCCGTCTGCGTGGAGCAGGGGAGGCGATCGACTCGGGTATGGCGAATCGCGCGCGATACTTTCGTCGATCTCGGAATTCTCTCGCGCCGGTACGAGCGCGCCACGGCAAGCCAGGGTGGAGCCGTGGTCGCCTCGTCGTACAACGGCCGCGCGATCGCCATCGTGGACGCGGCGCGACAGCGTGGGATACGGACGTCGCTTCCGGCGGGAGACTATTCGTACGTCCGCGAGATCAGCGCGGCGAACGATGCGGTGCTGGCGGTGCTGGGCACGCCACAGGGCGGCCTGCGTCTGGCGGTGTATCGCCTCGAGACGGATGCCCCCGCGGCGCGAATG
>DATEOG010000098.1:0-15316 GCA_035274345.1 Gemmatimonadaceae bacterium | reverse complement strand
GTTCGCCGCCAGCGTCGTCGCCGAGCCACCGGCGGCACCGATGTAGATGTCGTAGCTCGTGCCGGCCCCCGCGGCGTTGAAGACGCGGAGCCCGCCCTGTCCCGCCGTCGGCGTGAACGCGTTCGAGACGGTGGCGAACAGGGTCGCCGCGCCCGCACCGGGGTACGCGATCACCGAGTACTTGCCTCCGGCCAGGAACGACGGAGTGAAGCCGCCCAGCGCGGTGCTCGTTCCCGTCTGACGCACGGCGAGGTTGGAGTTGCTCGCGTCCGTCGTGATGCAGGTGGACGTCGTTCCGTACGAGAGTGCGCCGTCGCCCGTCGCGACGGTGCCGTTCTGGGCGACGTCGAGGCTCAGCGCCGTGGCGTTGATGAACTGAACCGTGGCGTTGTTCGCGCTCAGGCCGGTGATGTCGTCATCGTCGTCGCATGCGACGAGCGTGACGGATGCCGCCGCCAGGGCGAGCGCGAGAGTACGGAGCTGCATTCTGCCTCCTCGATGCTGCGTTGCGTGAAGTGCCGCACGTCGGTGCGACGCGTCCACGCCTCGCAAGCAAAACGCTCGCCCTCGTTTCTCCCGCTACGTTCGGCACGCCTCCGCGGAGAAGACGCGCGGTCTCGTCGAGCCCGCAAGCGGCGCTACGATCACCAGCGTGACGACCTGCCCTTCGATCAGCGCGGTGTTCCCGACGTCGACGAGGACGTTCTTGGACCCGGCGAACGTGATGCGCACCTGCCTCGGAGTCCCCGCAGTCGCGTTGCCGAACGTCGAGAAGGTGCCCGCCTGCACGGCGCTGAACGTCGGTGGCGTCGAGTCGAGCGACGCGCCTGGCACGGTGACGTAGACGTCGTAGCTCGTCCCCGCTGCCGACCCGTTGAACACGCGCAGTGCCGCCTCGCCGAGGACCGGCGCGAACAGGTCCGCGATCGTAGCGAACTGTGTCGCGACGCCGGAGCCCGTGAAGGCGACGACCGTGTAGTTCACGCCGCTCTGATAGGCGGCCGCGAGACCTGGAATCGGCACGAGCGATCCCGCGACGCGCACCGTGAGGTCGGGGCGCAGCGCGTTCGTGGGCGTACAGCTCGACGCTTCCCCGAAATCGATCGCCGCGTTTCCCGCGGCCACGACACCGTTCGAAGCGAGATCGAGACGCGTCGCCGTAGCGTTCACGAGCCGGATGCGAGCGTTGCTCGCCGTATCGATCCCGCTGAGACCTCCGCCGAACCCTAGAGTGGGCAGCGGGTTGTCGGCGGAGCAGGCGCCGGCGAGAGCAGCGACGAGCGTAGTGAAGGCGAGCGAGCGGGCGCGCATGTGTCCTTCCTCGATGAGAACGCCAAATTGGCGCGAGGTGGGGCGCGTCGGAACCCTTGTCCAACGGGCAAAAGGCTCGCCAGACTGGCGGGCTCGGCGCGGCTCTCCCGCCCGGCGCGGCGAGCGGTAGCTTGTCCGTATGATCGAGATCGTCCACGGCGACATCACCACGCTCGACGTCGACGCGATCGTCAACGCGGCGAACTCCGGGCTTGCCGGCGGCGGCGGCGTCGACGGCGCGATCCATCGCGCCGCCGGACCCGAGCTCGTGCGCACGTCCAGGCGGCTCGCACCCTGTGCGCCGGGCGACGCCGTCCTCACCCCCGGATTCGGGCTCAAGGCGAGGTACGTCATTCACGCCGTCGGGCCGGTCTGGATCGACGGCCAGAGTGGCGAGCCGGAGACGCTCCGCTCCACCTATGACCGGAGCTTCGCGGTCGCCCTGGCGCAGGGCGACATCGCGAGCATCGCCTTTCCCGCGATCTCGACCGGAGTGTACGGCTTTCCCAAGGGCCTCGCCGCCGAGATCGCGATGGACGCCATGCAGCGCCACGAATCCTGGTTCGAGCGCATCGTGGCGTGCGCGTTCGACGCGGAGACGGAAGGGCTGTATCGCGACGCCCTCGGCTGAACGTCGCGTTCGATCGATCCTTCGACCCACCATGCCGCTGCCGCTCCGCCGACTCCGTCGCGCGATCGCGCACGCCGCGCTCGCCGTCATCGCGCCGGCATTCGCCTCGGCCCAATACCCGACCAACCAACGCCTCTACGACACCGTCACCAGCATGCCGGACCTTCGCGCGAGCCGCATCGCGAAGTTCGAGGCCGAGCCGGTGGTTACGAGACGCGTCATCTTCCTCGGCAACAGCATCACGCAGGGGGGCGACTGGGCGAAGCTCACCGGCGACAGCACGGTGATCAACCGCGGCATCGGCGCCGACATCACCTTCGGCCTCCGCAGCCGGCTCGCCGATGTGACGAGGCGGAAGCCGAGCAAGCTGTTCGTGCTGATCGGCATCAACGACATCAGCAAGGACATCCCCGATGCCGTGATCGCCGCGCAGTACCGCGCCCTGGTCGACAGCGTGAAGAGCCAGAGCCCGGTGACGAAGATCTTCGTGCAGAGCATTCTGCCGCTCAACCCGAGCGTGAAGAACTTTCCGCAGCACTACGACAAGCAGGAGCGCGTCGTCGCGGTGAACCGGCTCATTCGGCAGATGGCGCGTGAGACCGGCGCCACCTACATCGATCTCTGGCCGCTCTTCGTCGATCGGCAGAACCGCCTGGACTCGAGCCTCACCGGCGACGGGCTGCATCTCAACCAGCGGGGATACGAGCGCTGGGCGCGCTTTCTCCAGCAGCGCCGCTACCTGGCTGCCGCCGCCGGAGGAGACACGGTCGCCGTCTGGATGACGTCGGGCGACAAGTCCGCCCTCCTCGCCCGGCAGCCGACGCTCACATTCGGGAAGACGCCCAGCGGTGGTCCCACGATCACCGTCGACGGCGCCACGACGTACCAGTCGATGGCGGGCTTCGGCTACACGCTCACGGGAGGCAGCGCATACGTCATCAACCGCATGCCGGCGTCGGCGCGTGACGCGCTCCTGCGCGAGCTGTTCGGCCGCGACCATTCGTCGCTCGGCGTCAGCTACCTGCGGCTCAGCATCGGCGGCTCAGATCTCGATGCGGAGCCGTTCACCTACGACGAGATGCCCGCCGGGCAGACGGATCCCACGCTCGCGTCGTTCACCATCGAGAGCGACCGCGGTGCGCTCCTCCCGGTGCTCGAGCAGATCCTCGCGATCAATCCCGGCATCCCGCTGCTCGCCACGCCGTGGACGGCACCGCGGTGGATGAAGGACAACGGCGCGTACGTGGGCGGAAGCCTGCTGCCCGCCAACTACCCGGCGTACGCGCAGTACTTCGTGAAATACATCCAGGCGATGAAGGCCGAAGGGATGACGATCGCCGCGATCACCGTGCAGAACGAACCGCTTCACCCGGGGAACAACCCGAGCATGCTGATGACCGCCGCTCAGCAGGCGACGTTCATCAAGAGCCACCTCGGCCCCGCGCTCAGGGCGGCCGGTCTCGAGACGAAGATCCTCCTCTACGACCACAACGCCGACCATCCCGAGTACCCGATCTCCATCCTCGACGACCCCGCCGCCAAGGCGTTCGTCGACGGCTCGGCGTTTCATCTGTACGGCGGGCCGATCGAGGCGCTTACGCGTGTGCACGACGCGCATCCCGATCGCAATCTGTATTTCACCGAGCAGTGGACCTCTAGCACCGGGCAGTTCGACGGGGACCTCCGCTGGCACGTGAAGAACCTCGTCGTCGGTGCGCCGAGAAACTGGAGCCGCACGGTGCTCGAGTGGAACCTGGCGAACGACGAGCGCTTCGGTCCGCACACGAGCGGCGGGTGCACCACGTGCCTCGGCGCCGTGACGATCAATTCATCCACGTCGGCGGTGACGCGCAACGTCGCCTACTACATCGTCGGCCACCTGTCCCGCTTCGTCGATCCGGGCTCCATGCGCGTCGCGAGCACGGTGACAGGTGGCTCGAAGTCGGCGTCGCTTCCGAACGTCGCCTTCCGCACGCCGGCGGGCCGCTACGTGCTCGTGGTGCTGAACGACGGCAATGCGACGCAGACGTTCAACGTGGGCTTCGAAGGACGCCGCGTGACACACTCCCTCGCCGTGGGATCGGTCGCGACGTACGTCTGGTAGCCGCGCGACACGGGAGGGTCAGCCCGAGCTCGAGGCGCGCGATGCCAGACGCGCCCGCATCCGCCGCCACCCGTCGAGCTGCATCACCAGCACGATCATCGTGAGCAGCATGAACGACAGGATCCACCACCGGTGGTTGTCCGTCGGCACCTGATAGGCCAGCGCATGCGCGACGGTCAGCGCCGCCGCCCAATATGTCGACCGCTGCCATCTCTTCCACCGCCGAGTGCCGAGCGCCCGCAGCGACGCGTCGTTCGAGATCGCGAGCAGCACTACCAGCACGAGTCCTGCCGCGAGACCCGTCCAGTTCGCGAAGCCGAACAGATCGTAGCGCACCGGAATGCGATGCTCGCCTTCCGAATACAGGAAGTACTTCCAGAACTTCCCGCCGAAGTGCACCTGCAATCCGGTGACGACGTGCGCGAGTCCGAAGATGGCTCCCCAGATCCCGACGTCCCGCCGAAGATCCGTACTCGCGGGCGCGGGCCGTCCACGTCGCACGCGCCATGGACCGATGAGCATCGCCCACGCGATGAGGACGACGCTCACGTATCCCGTCGCCATGCTCAGGCGGTAGATCAGCTGGCGTCCGTCCGGCGACGCGACCGCTCGCATGACGACGAGGTGCACGACGAGCGCGACGGCGAGAATGCCGACGTTCCGACCGAGCCTTCTGAGCCAGTAGCCGTCCATTACCGGGCTCAGGCGCCACCTCGATGCGCCACGGCCAAGTCCGCCACGCAAGGCCGGTATACCATCGAATATTGCGCCCAAACTTGCATTGGAAGGGGTTGTTCCGTTCCTCGGAGGATCGACCAGTGAAGATCAACGTACGCATCGCGGCGCTCGCCGCTGCTCTCTCGCTCTACGGCGCCACCGCCGCCGGCGCGCAGGACGCGCACAAGCCCGGAGGGCTCAACAAGGTCGCGCGCGACATCAGCAAGACGTCGAAGAAAGCCGGCCGAGATGTCAAAGCCGAAACGAAGCGTGCCTCCAGCAAGGCACACAACGAGCTCACTGACGCCGGCAACGCAACCAAGAAGACGCTCAAGAAGGCGACCGGGATCAAGGCGCCTCAGTCGCATCAGCCGGGCGGTCTGAACAAGGTCGCGAGAGACATCAGCAAGACGTCGAAGAAGGCCGGCAGCGACGCGAAGGGCGACCTGAAGAAGGTGAAGGGCGCGGCGCACGGCACGACCACGGAAGCCGGCAAGAGCATGAAGGACACGGTGCTGAAAGGAAAACCCTGAGGCATTCGGCCGTCGCTCGGCGGCGGCCCGACCTCCGAAATCACCGTGGTCCGGATGCGCGTGGGATGCGAGGCGAGAATGCCTCAGCGTCCCACGCGCATCGTGCCTTGCATGGTGACGTAGTGTCCGGGGAAGGTGCACACGTACGTGTAATCACCGGGCGTCGTCGGCGCGACGAAGTAGATCGACTCCGACTTCTGCGGCTCGAGCATGGCGGTGTGAAAGAGCACGTCGTCCGTGCGGGGCACGTAGTCGAGCTTTGCTCCCTCGAGCCCGAGCCGCATCGCCTGCTCGCCGACCCTCGTGGCCGCGCCCGGCCGCACCCCGACGAGGTTGTGCAGCATGTCGCTCGTGTTCGCGAAGTCGAGCTTCACGCGCGCGCCCGGCTTCACGTCGAACGCGGGCAGGCTGAACTTGAGTCCCTCGACGCCCTGCACGCTCACCGTCTGATCCACCTTGCCTCCCCATTCGGCGGGCATCGCGGTTTGATGCTTGGCCAGCGCGCGCCCGCTGGTGCCGCGCGACGGTGACGCGCTCGACGTGGTGCTCGCTGCAGTGCTCGAAACGGGTGACGAGCTCGGCGCCGTACCGCTCGTCGCCGGCGGATCCGACTCCGGCACGCGCGTCGGCGCAGTGCCGGCCACGACGCTCGTCGTCGCGCGCGCCGGCGTGGCGGTGACCGCGAGCGACTTCCCCGACGGGATCTGGTTCAGCGTGTAGTAGCCCACGTCGTGCAGCAGCGGCGCGCGCCCCTCGGCCGCACGCACGCCGCTCATCCGGATCTCGTGCACGTACCACTGGCGCAGCGAGTCCACGGCGATGCGCACACTGCGGCCGTCCTTCGACAGCACCGCGGCCCGCACGGCGTGCGCGCTCTGGTTGATCACCGGCGAGCCGTAGATATGGTGGTACTTGTAGATGAAGCTGTTCACCGCCCAACTGGCGGGATTCTCCGCGGTGGCTCTGTCGACCGGCGCGGTGAAGAAGATCTCGAACCCGTCCGGCCGCGCGCTGACGTGGTGCGCCTCGAACGGCGTCTTGCCCGTCCACACGAGACGCTGCAGGCCGTACTGTGCGCGCCCGGTCGCCCCCCAGCCGCGACTCGTCTGCCCGACGAACATCGAGCCGTCCTTCCCCCACGCCTGGCGGAACACACCGGACATGAATCCTTCGCGGAAGGCGAACACGGCGCCCTGATAGACGCCGTTCACCTTCTCCAGCGCGACGCGCATGATCTTGCTGTGCCCCTGGTCGCCGACGAACAGCTGGCCGGCGAAGGGACCGAACGCGCCGCGCGTCGAATCGACGAGGATCGCCGAGGTGGAGATGCCCATGACCGCGTGCGGAAACCACACGGCCGGCGTCTTCAGGTGCGGCACCTTCTTCGCCGCTTCGAACTTCGGCTCGCCCGTATCGGGGATGTCGCTGACCTTGAGCGTCACCGGCGAACCCGGCTCGCCGCTCCACTTGAGCCCCTTCGGGTTGCCGACGAAGTCGCCCCGCTCGACATGCGTGATTCCTCCCGAGCCGACCCAGTCGCCCTGGTTCTCGGCATAGAACAGGTCGCCCTCGAGGTTGTAGCCGAAGCTGGACGGCGAGCGGAAGCCCGTTGCGAACGGCGCGAGCTTCCCATCGGGCCCCGCCTGCAGCATCCAGCCGCGCCATTTCACGAAGCTCTCGCCGTAGCCGACCCACGCGAGGTTCAGCGTGACGTTCATCTCTCCCTTCGGCCCGAACACGGGGCCGAACGAGTACTCGTGGTAGTTCCCGGAGAGCGGCCACGCCTGCACAGTCTCGTAGACGTCGGCCCTTCCGTCTCCATCGGTGTCGCGCAGACGAGTCAGCTCGCTCCGCTGCGTCGTGAGGAGCGAGCCGTCGCGATACGCGAGTCCGAGTGCTTCGTGCAGGCCCTGCGCGAAGCGGCTGAAGTGCGGCTGCCCGCCGTTCGCGCTCGCGGGATTCTCGATGAGCCACACGTCGCCGCGGCGCGTCGCGACGGCGAGCCGTCCGTCCGGCATGGTCTCGAGCCCGCCCACTTCGAGCACGACCCCTTCGGGCGGCGCGACGGTGGACATGCGGTAGTACTCGGCCTCCTTGGCGGCGATCGCGCTCTCCTGCGGTCGTTGCGCCAGCGCGACCACAGCGCCCAGCTGGAAGAGTGCGAAGCTGCACGCGACGGCTCGAACGCTCGAGCCCACGCGGGCGAGCCTGGGACGAAGAGGAGCAGTCATGGTCGGACTACCAGACGATGGAGTAGGCGACCGTGGACTCGCCACGATCGAACCGCACGGGAAGGAGCAGCTCGGCGCGTCCCGACTGCTCGCGCAGCACGGGCTGCGCGGCGCCGGAGGGCAGGGTCACGAGGTACGACTTGTCGTCCACGGCGTACGAGCCATCGGTCTGCTTCACGATGTTCCTGCCCTGCGCGAGCAGCACGTACACGCCGTCGGTGCTCGCCGAGGTGGGCGCGTGCAGCCGCAGCTCGCGGCGCAGCGACGGGCCGCTCGCATCGGGACTCAGCGCGTCCTCGACCGTGATGCCGCGCACGCGCGAGCGGATCGTCGGACGTCCAGCCTTGTCGAGCTGAAAGCCCAGCCGTGCGAAGTCGCGCTCGTCGGGAAGCGAATCGGGCCATGCGGCGTTCGCGTCACTGAGCACCGCGACCGTCGGCACGCCGGCGAGATCCACGGTGCTGCCGGCCGGACGCGCGATCTGGTCCTCGCCGCGGCCATCCCACATCTGCGTCGTCTCGAGGAACGGTCCGCGCCACACGAAGATCGGCGCGCCCTGCGCGAGGTCGTAGCTGTAGTGCACACCGATCGGGTCGGCCACCGACATCACCGTCGTTCGCTTGCTGTGGCGGTGCCATTCGAAGCTGCGCAGCAGCACCGGCTCCATCTGCGGCTGCAGCACGATCGGGCTCACCGGATTGCCGGCCGACGTGAGCAGCGTCTCGTCGTGCAGCGCTTGCCGCCGCACACCGGGACCTTCGATCCACACATTGATGTCGCGCTCGTTGCCGTACTGGCGGTTCTTGTAGAAGCGGAGCGCGAAGGCGTGCTTCCCCGCCGTGAGATCGACGTCGGCCATGGCGCGCCGCGCTGCGCCGCGATGCACGAGCACCGGCGTGCCGTCCAGCGTGAGTCGCGCGCCAGCGACCACGGGCCCCTGCATCGCCGGCTCCGCGCCCACCCAATCGAGGTTGATGATGAAGCGGTAGCGGCCCGTCGTCGGCACCGTGAGCGAGCCGTCGTACGCGACGGCGAACTTGTTCGGCGCCTGCGCGGGCTCCGTCGAGATTCCCATCGCCGTTCCCTGACGCACCGGCGTGTGCGTGTCGATCCACGCCGAGTCCATCTGGTCGCCCGTGTAGGCGCGGAAGCGCAGATCGCTCAGCGTCGCGACGCCCGTATACGCCTTGAGCTGGATGTTGCGCAGCGCGATGGGGCCGTGATCTCCCTGGATCATCAGCGGTCCGGTCGGCTGCTCGTCCTCGAATGGCGCGGCGCGCGTCGGACCGGTGACCTCGACGTTCTCCTGCACGACGACGCCGTTCAGCACGACTTTCGTGAACCGCGCATTCGCGATCTTGCGCTTGCCATCGAACCGCGGTGCGCGAAACACGATGTCGAGGTGCTGCCAGAGTCCCGGTGCGCGGCTCGCGTTCATCCGCGGCGGTGTTCCCTCGAACCCCTCTCTGCCTGCGCCGCGCTTCTCGTCCCAGCGCTGGTAGATGCCGCCGATGTCGGCGAACGTGGGCGACGCCACGCCCCAGCTGTCGAACAACTGCACCTCGTAGCGGCCCATCAGGTAGACGCCGGAGTTCGAGCCTTTCGGCAGCATGACGTCGAGCGAGACGTCGATGTCGCCGTGCTGCATCGTGGTGAAGAGGTGCCCCTTCGCCGCGTCGGTCGGCGCATTCACCAGCACGCCGGTGCCGGGCTCCGCCTGCAGCGACAGGCTCTTGCTGCGATCCGCAGCGGCGCCTCCCGCAACGCGCCAGTTGGCCGCGGTGGGCCGGAACGCGCCGAGGTCCGTGAGCGGGACCGGCTGTGCGGGCAGGAGACCCGCCATCGGATCCGGCGGCTCCGGCGCGTGCGGCGCCTGTGCGGTCGCGCTGGAAAGTGCCGCCGCTGAGAGGAGCGTCGCGAGGCAGAAGGAGTACGGTCGTCGCATGGAGCGCACGGGAACGCGTAGGGGCACGAGCGGTCTCTGCGTACACACAGACCGCATCAGGGGCTCGAATAGTATAGGGTCTGGAGCAATGTCACAGAACATGTGGCGCGAGCCCGGCCCTCCACCATCGCGTCTCGCATCCGCGTGGCGAAATGCACGAAATCCTCGCGTTCTGCGACACCACGCCGATGACTCCGCGCGCGCTGTTGCCGGGCGCGATGACCGAAACGCGCGGACAGACTGTCGCATCTGTGTGACCCGCGGAGTCACGTGTGTCGGACACTCTGACACGGAAGACTCTGCCGGGACAGGACGGCACCGAGGGTGCCTTGGAGCGGTGCATCCCTGGCTCCGCCCTTTCGTCGACGTCACCCGAATTCCCACCATGAGACCCACCCACCTGCGCCGGCTCGCCGCGCTCGCCCTCGGCGCAATCACGCTCGCGAGCTGCGGCGTCGAGCATCCCACGCTGCCGCAACTCCAGCAGTCCTCTCCCGACGCGCCCGCGAGCGACCTGCTCGGCGGGTTGACCGGCGCGTTGACCTCGCTCATCGGCATCAACGGCCTGCAGCGCACCACCCCGCTCGCCGCGCCGATCACGGTCACCAAGGAGATCGGTACGGAGGGCGGCACGCTCGCCATCCCGCAGGCCGGGGTGACCGTCACCGTCCCGCGCGGTGCGCTCACGAAGACGACGACGATCACGATGACGGCGCGAGCCGGCAGTCTGGTCGCCTACGACTTCGCGCCGCACGGCGTCGTCTTCGCCAAGCCACTCGTCTTCTCGCAGCAGCTGCGCGGCACCAACGCCACGCTGCTCTCCGCGCCGCTGCTCAGCCTCGGCTATTACGAGGACGCGAGCCTGCTCACCAAGACCGGCGGTCTCGTCTCCCAGCTCCTGAGGGGTACGGTCAACACGCTCTCGTGGACCTTCACCTCCTCGATTCCCCACTTCTCGGGGTACATCGTCACCTGCGGTCGACGAGGCGAGTGAGGTCGCGACGCCCCTGAGGGGGGCGGGACGGGGGGAACGGGGCGCGCGTCCAGTTTGACGCGCGCCCCGCTCTCGCTCGTCAATGGAGTGAGCCGGTGGTCCTCCGGCCCGCCCGTGCCTCGAGTCATGAGCGTATCTCCGCCCGCCACGTCGACCGCCGCGTACGCGCCCCCCGCCGGGAATCGGCCGGCGGGGCTCGATGACGTCGCCGCGATCGGGCAGACGCTCGAGCGCGAGGGCCGGCAGCAGGATGCGCGCGCCCTGTACGAGCGCGCCCTCCATGACCGCCAGGGGTTGAGCGCGGCGGAGGCGGCGCAGCTCGTCCGATGGGTCGCTCGCACGTACATCCAGGAATCGGCGCTCGACGCGGCGCGGGATTGCGCCGTCGCCGCGCTCGCGATCTCCCAGGCCGCCGCCGACGAAGGCGGGCTCGGGCACGCCGAGAACATTCTCGCCATCGTCGAGTGGAAGCTGAGCAACCTCGACGAGGCGGATCGGCTCTTCCGTCGCGCGCATCACAGCGCGCACGTGGCGGGCGAGGCGCGGCTCGCGGCGATGACGGCATCCAACATCGGGGTGATCGCGACCGTCCGCGGCGACGATGGTGTGGCGCGACTCTATTTCGAGGCCGCGCTCAGGGACGCACGCGCGGGTGGGCTGGCCGATCAGGCGGTGGCCGCGCTCGTCAATCTCGGCTTGCTGCACATGCATCTGGCCCGATACGACGACGCGGATCGCGCCTTCACCGAGGCGCGCGAGCTGGCCGAATTGATCGGTGACATCGGAATGCGCATCACCGTAGAGCTCGACCTCGCCAAGCTCCGCCTCCGCCAGGAGCGCCACGACGAAGCGCGCACGCTCGCGCAGCGGGCGAGCTCGCTCGCCGAGCACATGGGCGCCACGCACGCCGACGGCGAGTCCGCGCACGTCGACGGCCTCGTCGCGTGCGCCCACGGCGAGCTGGCGGCAGCCGAAGCCCATTTCCTCCGCGCGGAGGAGATCGCGCAGCGGCGCAGCGACATGATCCTCGAGGGCGAGACGGCGCGCGAGCTCGCTGCCCTGTACAGGGAGCAGGGGCGCAATCGACAGACGCTGCAGCGCCTGACGCAGGCGCACCGGCTCTTCTCGCAGCTGCGCGCGCGACGCGAGCTGGCGGACGTCGACCGACGCACCGCGATGCTCGAGAGCGACTTCCTCGAGGTCGTGCGGAAATGGGGTGAGTCGATCGAGTCGAAGGACATCTACACCCAGGGTCACTGCGTGCGCGTCGCCGATCTGGCGTGCGCGCTCTGGGCGCGCGTCTCGCAGGGCGACGCGATCTCGGCATTCTGGTTCCGCATCGGCGCCCTGCTGCACGACGTCGGGAAGCTGCTCGTCCCCGCGGAGGTGCTCAACAAGCCCGGCAAATTGAGCGACGAGGAGTGGGAACTCGTGCGCCGGCATCCGAGCGCCGGCGTCGAGCTGCTCGCCGACATCGAGTTCCCGTGGGACGTCCTGCCGATCGTCGAGAGCCATCACGAACGGTGGGACGGCACCGGCTACCCGCACGGTCTCGCGGGCGAGGCGATCCCGCTCACGGCGCGCGTGGTGTGCATCGCGGACGTGTACGACGCGCTGACATCGCGGCGGAGCTACAAGGAGCGGTTCAACCACGATCAGGCGATGATCGTGATGCGGCGCGACCGCGGCCGCGCGTTCGATCCTGTGCTCTTCGATCACTTCGAGGAAGTCGTCCGCGACGGCACCTGGTCGACGGACACCGGCGATCACGCCGCACAGCACGAGCCGCCCGGCGCCGCGTAGCGCCGCTCGCTCGGCCCGCTTCCCGGGGAAGCGGCGGCGCACGTAACAACCGCCACGTTGCCCTCGTAGTGTGAGCGCCGTAAGATCATTCCCGCGCGGCGCACTTCGGGCCGCGCCTTCCAATTCATCAGGAGGATCACGTGTCGCTCGGCGACTTTCTGCGCAAGCAACTCATCGATGTCATCCAGTGGACGGAGGACAGCGACGGCGTGCTCGCCTTCCGGTATCCGATGCGCGACATGGAGATCCAGTACGGCGCGCGACTCACCGTGCGCGAGTCGCAGCTGGCGCTGTTCGTCAACGAGGGAAAGATCGCCGATCAGTTTGCGCCCGGGCTGTATACGCTGGAGACGCAGACGCTGCCGCTGCTCACGAACCTCAAGCACTGGTACACGGGGTTCGAGTCGCCGTTCAAGAGCGACGTCTATTTCTTCTCGACGCGCACGCAGACGGACCAGCGCTGGGGCACGCAGCAGCCGATCACGATCCGCGACAAGGATTTCGGCATGGTGCGGCTGCGCGGCTTCGGGCTTTACAGCTTCCACGTCGCCGATCCCAAGGTCTTCCATCAGAAGATCAGCGGCACGCGCGAGCGCTACACCGTCGCCGATCTCGAAGGACACCTGCGCAACACCATCGTCGGCCGCGTCTCCGACGCGTTCGCCGAGTCGAAGATCCCCTTCCTCGACATGGCAGGGAACCTCGTGGAGCTCGGTACCGCGCTCTCGACGCAGCTCGCACCGACGTTCGCCGATCTCGGGCTCGCGCTCGACTCGTTCGTCGTCGAGAGTCTCTCGCTGCCCGAAGAGCTGCAGAAGAAGCTCGACGAGCGCATCGGCATGAACATGGCCGGCAACCTGCGCGACTACACGCAGTACCAGGCCGCGCAGGCGATCCCGATCGCCGCGGCCAACGAGGGCGGCGGCGGCGCGGGACTCGGCGCCGGACTCGGCGCGGGCATGGCGCTCGGCAAGGCGATGACCGACGCGCTCAACCAGGTCGCCTCGGGCGGCGACGCGGCACAGAAGTCGTCGCCGGCGTCTCCGACCCAGCTCCCGGACCAGAGCGCGCCAGCCGCCGAGGGGACGAAGTTCTGTCACAACTGCGGCAAGTCGATCCCGCGCGCGGCGAAGTTCTGCCCCGAGTGCGGTGCGGCGCAGGGGTGACCGCGCTCGGAGACGTCGCCCGCGGTGATGAATGGATCGTCGAGGCGTTCGGCTGCGATGCCGAGCGCCTCGCCGATCGCGCGTCGCTCGCCGCCGTCGTCGACCGCATGGTGAACGAGCTCGGACTGCGTCCAGTCGGAGCAGGGCAGTGGCACGTATTTCCACCGCCCGGCGGGATCACCGGGATGCTGCTGCTCGCCGAGTCGCACCTCACCGTGCACACGTTCCCCGAGCACCGCTCGCTCTGCCTCAACCTGTTCTGCTGCACGCCACGTCCCGCGTGGCCGTTCGCCGAACGTCTCGAGGAGATGCTCGGTGCGGAACGCGTGACTGTGAGGCATCTCGAGCGCGCCTATGGCAGCATGACGCTCGCATCGCGATGACGCTCTGGCTGCCGGTGCGGATCCCTCGACTCACTGCGCTCGCTCGGGATGACAGCCAAGTGCAGATCCCTCGACTCGCTGCGCTCGCTCGGGATGACAACCGCTGTCATCCCGAGCGCAGTCGAGGGATCTGCACCTCTCGTCATCCCGAGCGCAGTCGAGGGATCTGCACCCTCGAGGAACTGACCGCCGCGTCGAGCCTCTCAACGTGACCGCCAGAACCGCGGCGTGCCCCAACTGCGGCGCTACGATCGAGTTTCGCTGGTCCGGCGCGGTGCAGACCATCTGCCCCTACTGCAAGGCCGTGCTCGTACGCCGCGATCTCGATCTCGAGAAGGTCGGCATGGTCAGCGACCTCCCGCCCACCGCGTCGCCGATCCAGCTCGGTACCGAGGGCAAGTACGAGGGCGACGCGTTCGTCGTCGTCGGCCGGATCGTCTATCAGTACGAGCGTGGCGGCTGGAACGAGTGGCACCTCCGCACGATGCGCGGCGCCAGCGCGTGGCTCTCCGACGCGCAGGGTGACCTCGCCATCTCGACGCCCGCCAGGAACGGCGGCGCGCTGCCCGCCGCCGACGCATTGAAGGTGGGTCAAACGTATTCGATCGACGGCACACGCTTCCGCGTCGCGTCGCTGACGCGCGCGCGCTACGCCGGCGTCGAGGGCGAGCTCCCGTTCACGACGTGGGACCGGAGCGAATCGCTGTTCGCCGACCTCGACGCGGACGGCACCGGCGAGCAGCACCGATTCGCCACGATCGATTACTCGGACGACGCGCCGGTCGCCTACGTCGGCACGTACGTCGAGCTCGAGCAGCTCGCCGCGCGCAACCTCCGGCGCTTCGAGGGCTGGTGAGCGCGCCCGCGGTCGCATCGCTCAGCTGCTCGCAGTGCGGCGCGGCGATCGAGCTCCGCACGCTCGATCAGGCACAGTCCGTCGTGTGCTCGAGCTGCGGCAGCATTCTCGACGCGCGCGATCCCAACCTCGCGCTCATCCAGGGGTTCGAGGCGAAGCAGAAGTTCACGCCACAGATCCCGCTCGGCACCCGCGGCACGCTCAAGGGAGAGAAGTGGGAGGTCGTCGGCTACCAGGTGCGCAGCATCACGGTGGATGGCACTTCGTACTACTGGGACGAGTACGTGCTGTTCAATCCGTACAAGGGCTTTCGCTACCTCACCCAGTACGACGGTCACTGGAACGACGTTCAGATCGTGAAGGCGGCGCCCGAGGAGTCGACGAGCGGCGGGCGGCCGGTGGTCTCTCTCTACGGCGACACCTTCAAGCACTTCCAGACCGCGACGGCGACGACGGAGTTCGTGCTCGGCGAGTTTCCCTGGCAGGTGCACTTCGGCGACCGCGCGCAGACGCGCGATTTCATCGCGCCGCCGCGCATGCTGAGCGAGGAGAGCACCGAGGGGGAGACCACCTGGTCGCTCGGCACCTACATGACCGGCGCGCAGGTGTGGACTGCGTTCTCGCTCCCGGGCAAGGCGCCCA
>DATEOG010000097.1:0-9051 GCA_035274345.1 Gemmatimonadaceae bacterium | reverse complement strand
GGCGATCGATCACGGCTATGGGGGCAACCTCACGTTCACGCGGTCGCTTGGCCTGCGCGCGTCCGCGAGCGCCAACTACCAGTTCGAGATCACGCAGGTCCAGGCGGGGGACCCGTACTTCTGCGTGAACTTCGGCGTGTGCGACGCGACGACGATCAGCGATCTGCGGTCGCACCATCGTCTGTCGCCCGTGCTCGCGACGGCGCTGATCGACCGAACCGATGTTCCGCTCTCGCCGACGAGCGGCTACACGGCGCGCGTCGAGCTCGAACACGCGTCGCAGGCCACGATCTCGGACTATTCGTATAACCGGGCGTACGGCGAGGGGACGATCTACACGCGTATGGGCGGCCGGAACTCCGTGCTGGCGGGTCACCTCCGGCTCGGGTTCGTCCGGCCGTTCGCGGGAAACACGGGACAGGCAGTGCTCCATCCGCGCACGCGATTCTATGCCGGTGGCTCGCAGTCGGTGCGCGGCTACGGCGAGAACCAGCTCGGACCGCGCATCCTCACGCTCCCGCACGGCTTCCTCATCAACGCACAGACGACGACGGGCGCACCGTGCGACGCGTCGACGCAGGCGATCCGCCTGTGTGACCCGAACACGGCGCGCGACTCCATCGTGGAGACGGGCAAGATCCCCAAGCTGATCAGCGACGACGAGTTCACGCCCAGCCCGCTCGGCGGAACGTCCCTCGTCGAGGGGAGCGTGGAGTACCGCTTCCCGCTCTTCATGAAGAACCTCGGTGGCGCCGTGTTCCTCGACGGCGCCGCGGTGGGCGAGCGCGTGTTCGATCCGCTGCGCGGTCTCTCGACGTTCAAGAATCTCGTCAGCGGAACGTGGGCGATCACGCCGGGGTTCGGCGTGCGTTACTACTCGCCGGTCGGTCCGATTCGCGTCGACCTCGGCATCAACCCGTCACGGGCGGAGGAGCTCGCCGTCGTGACGGAGCTGGAGAGGAACGGCCGGTTGGAGATCGTCCCGCTCGAGACGCCGAGGCGCTACTCGGCCGGCGGGGGAGGCAGCGGCATCGGGCGCATCCTCAACCGCCTGACGCTGCACCTGTCGATCGGCCAGGCGTACTGATGCTGCAGCGCGTCGCCCGCCTGCTGATCGTGCTGCTGGCGCTCTTCACCCTCGCGCTCATCGTGGTGTGGGTGGTGACGAACACGGACTACGGCCGCGAGCGGGTGCGACGGTTCGCGCTCGGCGCGCTGTCGAAGGCGACGCACGGGATCGTGAAGCTCGGCAAAGTCCGAGGCGACCTGCTCACCGGCGCGACGATCGACGCGATCTCCATCACGGACAGCGCGGGACGTCCCTTCCTGAAGGCGGATTCGCTGTCGGGCCGCTACACGCTGGGCAGCCTGCTGCGGAAGCGCATCTCGATCTCGGACCTCGTGATCTACCGGCCCGACATCGTGATCGAGAAGCTGCCGGGCGAGAAGGACTGGAACTACCGGCGCCTGTGGCCCGCGTCGAAGCCGACGCCCGGGGACACCATACCCGGGTTCGGCTCGTGGATCAAATTCGACAACGCGCGCGTGATCGAGGGTCACCTCACCGTGCGTTCGCCCTGGTCGCCGCGTGCCGGGGTCACGGCTCGCGCGCGCGACAGCCTCGTCAACGAAGCGCTCTCCGGAAAATCCCGGCTGATGGTCGCGCAGGTGCCGGGCGGCTACGTGAAGGTCATCGAGCTGCGGCAGCTCACCGGACGGTTCCCGCTGCTGCAGCTCGCCGACCCGAGCACGAAGATCCGTCTGCTCGACGTCGCCGAGCTGCGCATGCAGGCGCTGCCCTTCCGTCCGCCGGCGGCGCAATTGACCGACGTGGTCGGTCGGTTCCGATTCAACGACGACTCGCTGTGGTGGAAGGGTGTTCGCGTCGACATGCCCAGCTCGAAGATGCGCGGCGACGGCGTGTACGTGATCGAGAATGGCGACATGCGGCTGGCCGCCACCGCACAGCCCGCGGCATTCAACGACTTCACGTGGCTGTACCCGCACATGCCGAAGGACGGCGGCGGCACGGCGTCGATGCTCATCCAGTGGCGTGGAGCGACGCAGGACTACGTGATCCGCAGCGGCGACGCGCGGACGGGGGGCGCGCACCTCCAGGGCGACTTCGGCATCACGCTGACGGACACGATCGTCTTCCACGACGCGAACCTTCGGTTCACGGGACTCACGACCAAGCTGATCAAGGAGATCGCTCCCGGGATCAAGCCCCCGCGCGAGGGAGTGCTCGTCGGGCGTGCGAAGTTCGACGGCACTCCGAAGCGGCTCGACCTCGACGCCGACGTCACCTTCGCGTCGTACAACCGCGGAACGAGCCGAGTAGTCGCGGACGGCGTGCTCGGCATGTCGGGCACACCGATCGTCGTGAGCGCGCGCGATCTGCGCGTGCGGATGGCGCCGCTGCAGATCGACATCGCGAAGCTGCTGTTCCCGACCCTGCCGATCGGCGGCACGCTGACGGGAACGGCGACGCTCAACGGATCGGGCGATCGACAGCTCGTCATGTCCAACATTGACGTGGTGCATCAGGACGGGCCCAACCGCTCGCGCGCGGTCGGCCGCGTCGCCGTGCACACCACCGGCCGGCAGACGATGGACGTGGACCTCATCGCACGTCCCGTGGCGCTCGCCGAGCTGCGCAAGTTCGCGCCTGCGCTGCCGCTCATGGGCTACGCGACGGGTCCGTTCCGCGCGAGCGGCCCGCTCGAGGCGCTCAGGATCGACACCAGGCTCGCGCTCCCCGGCGACGCGACGTTCGCACTGCGCGGCAACGTGGACTTCAAGTCGAAAGAGCTCGGCTACGACGTGGTCGTCGACGCAACGGGACTCGACCTCAGCCGCGTGATGGTGAACGGACCGAGCACCGATCTCACGGGCGGCGGTACGGCGCGCGGACGCGGCTTCAAGCCGGAAACGATGCTGGCCGAGCTCGATCTCGCGTTCGGGCCGTCGCGGTTCGACACCGTGGCGGTGGACTCGATCGCGTTGCAGGCGCGACTGGCGGACGGGTTGGCCACGGTCGCGCGCGCCGAGGTGCGCGGATCGGGCGCGCAGGTGGATGTGACCGGCCAGTTCGGACTCGACGCATCACACAGCGGCGCGCTCACGTATTCAGTCGTGATCGACTCGCTGGCCACCTTCGCGCCGTTCCTGCCGGCGAGCTTCCAGCCCGACACGGGCGTGGTAGAGCCGCGCCCGCGCATCCTCGCCGAGGCGGTACAGCGCGCGAGCGCGAACATCACGCGTGATACCAGGCAGAACGAGGTGGTGCGTGCGATGCGCGGCGGCGCGGCGCCACCGATGCGCGTGCAGGTGGACACGCCGCGAGCGATCCCGCGCGATCTGCTCGCCGGCTCGCTGCGCGCTGCGGGCACGA
The DNA here is from genome assembly GCA_035274345.1 of Gemmatimonadaceae bacterium. Taxonomy (GTDB): domain Bacteria; phylum Gemmatimonadota; class Gemmatimonadetes; order Gemmatimonadales; family Gemmatimonadaceae; genus AG11. The sequence goes on along the minus strand of DATEOG010000097.1, from coordinate 5,657 downwards.
TCTCCGGTTCGATCGAGCGTTTCACGCTGAAGGGGTCGGCCAACGCGACCGGCCTCATCGTACGCGGCAACGCCGCCCGGCACGTCGCCGCGACCTACGAGTGGGCCGACGCACGCGCGTCCAACTCGAAGATGACGGCGACGGTGCGCGGAGACACGATCAGCGCGCTGGGATTCGCGTTCGACAGCCTCGCCGCGGACCTCTCGTATCTCAAGCCGAACGGCAGCGTCAGCGTCCGCGTTCGGCAGAACGGCGAACGCGACTACGCGCTGAACGGCGAGTTCACGCTCGACAACGAGCGCAACGAGCTGCGGCTCGCCGAGATGCAGCTGCGGTTCGACACGACGAGCTGGCGCACGACGCACGCGTCGAAGGTGCGGTGGGGCCGGCGCGGCATCGAGGTGGTCGACCTCGAGATGGCGAGCGGCCCGGGCCAGCGCATCTACGCCAATGGCCTCCTGCCCACGGAAGGGCGCGCCGACTTCGACCTCCAGATCCGCGGCTTCGCCGTCGAGAACGTCGCCGAGCTGTTGCAGAGCGACCTGCCGGTGACGGGTCGGGTGAGCCTCGACGCGCATGTGGAGGGGACGGGCACCGATCCGCGGATGCGGGGGCGGCTCGATTTCACGCGCGGCACCTACAACGACGTGCGCGTGCCCGACGTGCACGGCACCTTCGCGTACGCGAACCAGCAGCTGACGACGAACGCGACGGCGGTCGACTCGACCGGCCTTCGGCTCGCCGTGGTGGACGGCACGCTGCCGATCAACCTCGCCTTGAGCGGGGTGACCGGACCGCGCCTGCTGGACGCACCCATGGACGTGAAGATCGTATCCGACAGCCTGCCGCTGGCGCTGATTCCGACGCTCACGGACAAGGTGAGCGAGGCGGGCGGTCTCGCTTCCGCGAACTTCACGATGCACGGCACGCTCGAGAAGCCGAACCTCCGTGGCTCGCTGACGCTGAACCGGGCGCGATTCCGGCTCGCACCGACGGGCACGGTGCTGAACGACCTCTATGGCTCCGTTCGCATGACCGGCGACACGGTGTACGTGGACTCGATCGCCGGTTCGGCGAACGGTCCGCTGCGTCTCTCGGGAACGCTCAACGTCGGCAACTGGCGCGAGCCGACGTTCAACCTGACGTTCCAGGCTCAGGACGCGGAGCTCCTGAACAACGATCTGGGCGAGATCCACGCGAACGCGAACCTGCGCATCACCGGGCCGTTCGCGCATGCGAACATCGCCGGCCGAGTGTCGGTCGTGCACGGCGTGATCTACATCCCGGAGACCGACGGGAAGAAGCTCGTCGGCGCCGGCGACCCCCAGCTGTTCAGCGTGGTGGACACATCCGTCGCGCTCGAGCGTGAGATCTTCCCCGCGCAGTCTCGACTGTTCGAGGGACTGGTCGTCGACGTCGAGCTCACGGTCGAGCGCGGGACGTGGGTGCGGTCGAACGAAGCCAACGTCGAGATCTATACGGATGGGCCGATGCAGGTGTCCGTGCAGGGCGATGCGCTGACCCTGACCGGCGCGGTGAACGCGGACCGCGGCGAATACACCTTCCTCAGCAAGCGCTTCCAGATCACACGCGGCTCGGCGCTGTTCATAGGCTCGCCCGACATAAACCCGACCGTGCAGGTGACCGCCGAGTATCAGGTGAAGCAAGCCACGAACGTGACGAACATTCGCGTGCTCGTCGGGGGCACGGTGCGAAAGCCGCGCATCTCTCTCGAGAGCGACGCACAGCCGCCGCTCTCGCAGAGCGATCTGCTGAGCTACCTCGCGTTCGGCTCGAGCGCGGGTTCGCTGCTCCAGGTCGGCAGCACGGGCGCGATCGCGGGTGGAATACGGGGGACCGGCGTGATCAACGCGGCGGGCTCGCGGCTCGCGGGCGTCGCGGTCGGCGTCGCGCTCGACGAGCTCGAGGGTGATGCGGCGCGCTCGCTCGGCCTCGACGTGTTCAACGTGACGCCGGGCGACATCCCGATCGAGCAGGGCCAGGACGCGATCACCCAGTTCCTCCGCGGCACCGAGATCGAGGGTGGCCGCTACGTGAGCCCGAGCACCTACGTGTCGGTGGTGACGACGCCGGGCCTCGTGGTCTGCGCCGGCGGCGATCGCGCGAACAGCTCGTGCGCCCTACCGGGCTTCACCGTTCAATACCGCACGAACAAGGGCTATCGCTTCGAGACGAGCCTCACCCCGAGGTACATCCTCGACCGCCCGACGCTGGCCGGCCAGACGGCGGCGGGGACTAGTCAGTTCGGGGCGTTCATCATAAGGGAGTGGAGATTCTAGGGTCCTGCAACCCCGAGTACCGAGTACTGAAGTAGCACGTACACAGTACCGGATAGGTGCTCCCGGATGGTGGCGAGTCCAGAGTAGTGAAGGACGTTCCCGGCCGCGACCCCGAGGAAAATTCCGGGAGCTTGTTGCCGGTACTGGTTACTCGCTTGCGTCAGTCGTACTCGGTACGGCAGTGGCAGTTCACGATGCCCCCAGCTCCTCCCAGAGTACTGCGACCGCCCTCATCCCCTTCTCGAAGTTCTCCACGCTCATCCATTCGTCGGGGGCGTGGGCGTTCTCGCCGGGGAGGCCGAAGCCCATCAGCAGGACCGGCGCGCCGAGCACGCGCTCGAAGTCTCCGACGACGGGGATCGAGCCACCCTCGCCGGTGATCACCGGCTCGCGCCCGAACGCGGCGGCGAGCGCGCGACGGGCGGCGTCGAACAGTGGGCCATCGAGCTCGGCGCGCCAGGGGCGACCGCCATGCAGCGCCGTGACCGTTGCGCGCACACCCGGAGGCGCAACGCGTTCCACGTGGGCGCGCATCAGGCGCTCGATCTCGACGGGATCCTGATCGGGCACGAGCCGACAGCTCACTTTGGCCATCGCCTTCGCCGGCAGCACCGTCTTGGCGCCCTCCCCCGTGTAGCCGCTCAGCAGCCCGTTCACCTCGCAGGTCGGCCGCGTCCAGAGCTGCTCCAGCACCGAGTACCCGCGCTCGCCGCCGAGCGCGGGTGCACCCGTCTCCTCACGGAACGTCTCGTCGTCGAACGGCAGGGTGCGCATCTGCTCGCGCACGTGCGCGGGCCACTCGCGGACCGCGCCGTAGAAGCCGGGGATCGCGACGCGGCCGTCGGCGTCGTGCATGGTCGAGAGGATGCGAGCGAGCGCCATGGCCGGGTTTACGACGCTGCCGCCATAGCTGCCGGAGTGGAGGTCTTGCGCCGGTCCCTGCACGTCGATCTGGAAGTAGGCGATACCGCGCAGCGACGACAGCACGCTTGGCAGCCCGGGCGCGAACATCGCCGAATCGGAGATGACTACCGCGTCGCAGCGCAGCAGGTCGCAATGCGCCTGGATGAACGGAGCGAGGTGCTCGCTGCCCACCTCCTCCTCGCCTTCGGCGAGCACGATGACGTTGACGGGAAGCCGGCCCCGAACGGCGACGTGCGCCTCGAGCGCCTTCACGTGGAGGAAGAGCTGGCCCTTGTCGTCCACGGAGCCACGCGCGTAGATGCGCCCGTCGCGCACCGTGGGCACGAACGGCGGCGAGGTCCAGAGGTCGATTGGCTCGGCGGGCTGCACGTCGTAGTGGCCGTAGACGAGCACCGTCGGCGCGCCGGCGGGCGCGCCGCGATACTCGCCGACGACCACCGGCTGGCCCGGCGTCTCGTGCACCGTGGCGACGAGCCCCGCCGCGCGCAGCGAATCAGCGACCCATTCGGCCGTGCGGCGCGTGTCGGCGTCGTGCTCCGAGCGCGCGCTCACGCTCGGAATCGCGAGCAGCTCGAACAGCTCGCGCCGGATGCGCTCGTCGTTTGCGGATAGATACTCGTCGAGGTCGCGCGGGACTGCGGGCATCGGACGTCTGCGAAGGTGATGGTGGAGCGACGGACGCTGAAGCTACCGAGAGGCCGCGAAAGCGCACATGGAGCCGTGAAACGATATTGCCCAGCGCGCACGGGCATGTGTTAGTTTTTCCGCGTCAAGTATTCGCAGGAACGCCGCCCACCCGGCATTGCGAGCGATCATGCCACGACGCAGCATCGCACTTCAGGACGAGATCAAGCAAACCAGACCGTTCCGGTCATCGGCAGAGGAAGTCGTCGTCAGCGTCCTCCGCACCGCGGCGGTCATGCAACGCCACCTCTCGCAGGTCGTCGAGGCTCACGGCATCACCATACAGCAGTACAACGTGCTGCGAATTCTCCGTGGCGCGGGAGAGGCCGGTCTTCCCACGCTGGCGATTCGCGACCGCATGGTCGAGGAGGCCGCGGGGATCACGCGGCTCCTCGACAAGCTGGAGTCCGCCGGCCATGTGGTGCGCGAGCGCTGCACGCCGGACCGGCGCCAGGTGCTCTGCCACATCACGCCGACGGGAGCGAGCCTCATCACGTCGCTCGACGGCCCGATGGACGCCGCCAACCAGCGCGCCGGCGCGAACCTCGACGATGACGAGCGTGCGCAGATCGTCGAGCTGCTCGGCGCGGTCCGTGCCGCGCTGACCACGTCGTCTCAGGGCTCGGCGCGCAACGGCCAGCCCGTGCGATAGCCCTCGAGCACCCACAGCCGCCGCAGGGCCACGGTATCTCGTCCGCTGAGCAGCGGCACGAGCGCTCCGCGGCTCACCCGATCGAAGTGGGGAGTGAGTCGGCTCACGCTCTCGTGCACTGCTGCGCGCTCCTCGAGCGCGAGCACGAGCGCGTCGCCGGCTCGGGCGCGAGCGGCGAAGCCGGGCCACAGCTCGTACTGGTTGTGTCGGCCGCCGAGACAGATGCAGATCACCTGCGGCCGACCGGGCAGATGGTACGCCAGCTCGCTCACGTCCTGATAGCGCTCGGCGCCCGCCCACGAGCGCGCGCCCAGGCTGTCGCGGATCGCGGCGACGTGTGCGGCGAGACCATCCCATCCGTCGCCGCGGGCGATCGGGTCGCGCCGGGCCGGCAGAGGGAGCACGGACGCCGCCGCGTGCAGGTAGAGCACCGCGACGAGCACCGCTGCGAGCCCGAGCCCGCCGCGCCACCACCGGAGGAGCCGGACGGACGTTGACGTCGCCACCATCGACGCGAGGAGCGCGACGCCGGCGATGTACGACGGAGCCGGCCAGTTCGCCTCGACCCGGCGGTGGATCGCGCTGTAGACGAAGAAAACCCAACTCCCCGTCGCGATCACGGCGAGCGCGAAGTGGGCGTCGTCACGTGGACGGCGTAGCGAGCGCCAGACAGAAAGAGCAACCAGCGCAAACAATATCGGGGTGACGAGCCCCAGCTGACCGCCGACGAGATCGAGCTCGCGCATCAGCGCCGACCCCCTCGCTCTTCCCAGCCCGTGCTCGAGCTGGAAGCGGAATGAGATCCAGTCGTGCATCGCGTTCCAGCGCAGCACGGGCAGGAATACGAGCGTGGCGAGCACGCAGGCGACGTACGGCCCGGGCTCGCGCAGCCGTCCGCGCAGCGACGGCCGCACCGGCACGGCCACGACCACCGAGAGTGGCAACAGGATCGACGTGTACTTGGACGCGAATGCGAGTCCGACGCAGACGCCGGCCGCCGACCACCAGCCGAGCGACGCGGGCGAGCGGGGCGGACACTGAAGCGCACGCACCAGCGCGTACACGGCCAGCGCCTCGAAGCACAGCAGAGGCGCGTC